>CAZLUY010000747.1:0-3261 GCA_964562785.1 uncultured Limnohabitans sp.
TTCTTCATCGGACTGGTCTTTTATCGTCTATTCAAAATTTACTAAATCCTTTCGGGAAACTTTAAACTCGTCAAGTTTAATGTCATCAAGTCCCTGCTGGTCATATGGGTTTTCCAATTGTTCTTGAACATTGAAAAGGGATATCAAAATAAAGGATGAAAAAAGAGCCAAGAAGTATAAAACCCAAAGATCCCATCCGCTTAAACCAGCACCCATTCTATAATAAAGTGACGGAGTATAAATCACAGGATAGAGATAGATGAAAATGAGGCAATATGCCCGGATACTGGTTGGTGTTCTGTGCTCCTTTATTGCAGATGTGTTTTCGATCCCCATATAAACATCACGCATAAAACCATGGATCTTTAAGGCTGGCCCCATCTTAAACGAGGGGTTATGTGTGTCGATAAACTCAGAAATCTTGCGAACCTCATCTCTCACCAAAGCGAAGGAAATGGATTCCGGACCAAGGTAGGTTACCAATAATTCTGATGCTTTAAGCACAAAACCTCTGGCCTCTTCTTTTTCTTCAACAGTAAGCCTTTTGTTTGCCTGTATACTTGAATCTGCAGTAATCAGGCCTGACCTGAATCGAGATAAATACTCCAAGGCCTTTTCTCTTCTTTTAAAGGCACTTCGGATCGTAAAAACCAGAGGGAAGATGATCGCGATACTGAACATGGTCAGGTCGAAATTGTACTCAAAATCAAAGTAAATGGTACTCAATACTGAGACAAGGGTAATACCAAGAGCCACAAAGGTTCTGATATTTACAATGGATAAATATTTCTCCATTTCGGACGGGTCAAACAAAACGGATTTTTGGATCCGTATTTAAAATCAAAAAAGGACTAGACGAAGGGAATATAGAAAATAATCCTAGGAATTGGAATTGGATGGTCTCGCCTCCCAAATCCTTATAAAAAGCATATGGGCCATCCTACGAGCATGTTCCTTAGCGAAATCAGCAACCTCTCCCTCAAAATATCTATCTATAGTCATAAACCACAGTTCGAGCCAATTCCCGAAATGCCTTTGTTCAATGGAATGATCCACTTTTTCATCAACTTCTTTGTGGACTTTCATCGGATTGAATTTCCCTCTTCCCGGGCCAGATTGCAAAAGGATCATTTCCCAGAAATCCGATAAATGGACTAAATGATGATCCCAATCCTTAACAACATGATTAAAAATCGGCCCAAGCTCCTCATGTGCCCGAACTTCTTTGTAAAAACGACGAACCAAAAAATCCACCTCTTTTCTTGATCTAATATCTATTCGGTCCATGGTTGATTGAAAGAATTCTCTACGGGGATTTTTTCAAAATTAACTGCAGTGACTGGTAATTCCATGTAAATTGAAAATATAAGCATACAGCCACATGAAGTTCCTTATTCCCCTTCTTTCATTCCTATTCGTCTTAACCGGCTGCCAAGCTCAAGAAGAACCTCAGCAAAACTTGCTATCCACAGATCTCAGCGATGATCAACTCTTAGATTCAGTAGCTTACCGCACTTTCCAATATTTCTGGGATGGCGCTGAACCAAATTCAGGAATGGCGCCTGAAAGGATCCATATGGATGGCAATTACCCAGATAACGATCAGCACATCATAACTACCGGTGGAACAGGAATGGGAATCATTGGGATTCTGGGAGCTATTGATCGAGGCTGGATAAGTCGGCAAGCAGCAGTAGAGCGCTTTGAGAAAATGGTCAACTTTCTTGAAAAAGCCGATCGATGGAATGGGATATGGCCGCATTGGCTAGATGGAAGAACCGGGAAGGTTAAACCTTTTAGCCCAAAGGATGACGGGGCGGATTTAGTAGAATCTGCATTTCTGATACAAGGTCTTTTGGTAGTTCGCGAATACTTCCAATCTGGTGATCAAAGAGAGAAAGAACTAGCCCAAAAAATAGATCAATTATGGCGTGAGATGAATTGGGGCTTTCACACAAGGGATGGAGAAGATGTCTTGTACTGGCATTGGTCTCCCAACTTTGGCTGGGAAATGAACTTCAAACTTGAGGGCTACAATGAGGCCTTGATCGTCTATGTCCTTGCAGCTTCCTCTCCGACATACCCAATATCCGCAACCCCTTACCACGAGGGATGGGCGAGAAGCGGTGGAATAAGAGCTTCTGGTAAGAGCCCTTTTGGCTACCCTCTGCAATTAAGACACAACGGAGCCGAAGAGTATGGAGGCCCCCTATTTTGGGCTCATTATTCCTTCTTGTCCTTGAACCCAAATGGATTAAAAGATGATTACGCAGATTACTGGGAGGAGAACCGAAATCAAACATTGATCAATCGTCAGTGGTGTATCAATAATCCTAATGGCTTCGAAGGATATGGAGAGGATTTATGGGGATTAACTGCGTCCTATTCTATTAACTTTTATAACGCGCACCGACCCGGAAATGACACCGGGGTAATCTCGCCTACCGCGGCAATTTCTTCCATTGTTTACACTCCAAATGAGTCTCTACAAGTAATTAGGAATCTGTATGAAAATTATGGGGATCGCGTCTTCGGTCCTTATGGTTTCTATGATGCCATGAGTCCAGAGCATGATTTCTTTCCTGAAAGGTATCTTGCAATAGATCAGGGCCCAATGGTCACCATGATTGAAAACTATAGGTCTGGCCTGGGATGGGTGCTATTTATGCAGATCGACGAAATCCAAAACGGATTAGAAAAACTAGGCTTCTCCTATCAACCCTCTAACTAAACACGCTATGAAAACTTTTATTCTCGCCATTCTTTTTTGCTCGCCTATCTTATGCTTTGCCCAAAATAATTCCCCCTGCCAGGACGAGTCTTCCCGACATTTTGACTTTTGGGTTGGTGATTGGGATGTTGTAGACACACTGGGGAATACTTTAGGCACAAATAAAATTCAACTCATTGAAGGAGGTTGTGCTTTGCAAGAACAATGGAAAGGGTCAGGAGGTAGCAATGGGAGTAGCTTTAGCTATTTCAATCCTAGCGATTCCACCTGGAATCAACTTTGGCTTGATAATCAAGGTGGGATTTTGAAGCTTAAAGGAAAGATCGAAGAAGCTGGAATTCTAAAAATGAGATCGGAAGTTGGCCAAGCAGGAATCAATCAAATTACCTGGACTCAAATGCCAAATGGCAATGTGTCCCAGCGGTGGGATATTTTGAATAAGGATGGTGAATTTGTTCAAACTGTTTTCCTGGGAATTTATAAAGCCAAGCAATAATTGCTCTCCACAAGCGTAATTCAAAGAAAGATTC
>CAZLUY010000748.1:0-3662 GCA_964562785.1 uncultured Limnohabitans sp.
CGGAGGCCCTGATGTAGTCCGTGTGCAGGATATTCCCAAGCCAAAACCTAAGGAAAACGAGGTGTTGATTAAGATTCATTTTTCCGGAGTCACAGCTGGTGACGCGAGACTACGGGCATCAGACTTCCCTCCTCTTTTCTGGCTTCCTGCAAGGTTAATCTTTGGTCTTTTCGCTCCAATAAAACAGGTCTTGGGGCATGAATTTTCAGGGATTATAGAAGAAGTTGGATCAAAAGTTTCGGAGTTCAAGCAAGGGGATGAAGTTTTTGGAACTACAACTATGCTAAAGCAAGGCTCACATGCTGAATATGTCTGTATCCCGGAAAAGTGGAAATCAGGAGTATTGGTCCATAAGCCTACAAACCTCACCCATAAAGAAGTTGCAGCTCTTCCTATTGGCGGTATGACAGCTACTTTCCTCTTGGAGAAAGGGGGGATTAGTCAAAATCAAAATGTTCTTATTTACGGTGCTTCTGGGAGTGTAGGTTCCTTTGCCGTTCAGATTGCAAAATACCATGGTGCGAATGTCACTGCAGTGTGTGGACCCGATAATCTTGAAATGGTTAAGTCCTTAGGTGCAGACAAAGCCATTGATTACAGGAAACAGGATTATTCCTTACTGAATACTGAATTCGATATAGTTTTTGATGCAGTTGGAAAAACATCAAAGAGGGAAGCGAAAAAAGTCCTAAAAGAAGGTGGCTCATTTGTTTCCGTAGAAAGCATGACTAAAGAGCGTATAAAGGATCTGAAGTTAGTCTCCCAATTGGCTCAGGATGGAAGATTGACTGCATTCATCGATCATACATTCTCTTTGGATGAGATTGTAAAGGCTTATGAAATCATTGATTCAGGAAGGAAAAAAGGAAATATTCTAATCAAAGTCTTGTAGGACGGATGCCTCTGAAAACCTGTCTTGATATCTGGAAATGATTTATTTTGTGCTCATAGAATGAAGCAATATTATCCATTCACCTTTGCCCTTAAAACAAGAGTCCTCACGGGATTACTTCTAGCGATAATCGTAGGATTTGTAATGATTTTTCTTCAGCCTTTCGATACTTATAAATCCGATCAAGAGCTGAAGAATGTCAAACTCTTAGGTTATGCAGTAATCTGCTTTTTAGCTTATTTGTCAGTGTTCCCTTTTGAATTATTGACTTATAAAAGATTGAATTATTGGACTATTGGATTGGAAATTCTATCTCTAGTTCTTTTTGTTCTTTTGGCCAATTTCTCAACCTATGTCTACCATCACTTGGTTTACGATGGCCCTGCATTAAGCTTTAATAATTTCACTCTATTCACGACAAACTTTTCCTGGGGCTTTATCATCTTGATGCTTCCTGTTTTGATTTATTCCAGGAAGAATTTTGGTGATCTATCAATAGCGACTCCAAGTCTTCAAGAGAAAGAAGTCGAAATCAAAAATCAGAGTGGATCTGAAAGTATCCATATAAACTCACAGAGAATTATTCTTGTAGAATCCCAGCAGAATTATGTCAACATTCATCATTTAGATGATGCTGAAGCGATCCAGATTGATCGAATAAGAAATACCCTATCAAATGTTTCTGGGCAATTGGATAACATGGTTCCTACCCATAGGTCTTTTCTTGTCAATCTTCAAATGGTGGAGATTTTGCAAGGCAGTAAACGCAAAGCTGAACTAAAAATGAAATATGGCTCTGATGCCGTGCCTGTCAGTCAACAGTACTATGAATCAATAAGACAGCTCTTGCAAAACCGTCCCTGAATCAAGCGAATTCATCCCTATAAGTGCATTTCCAGCACTTACCACTGCATATCTATCACAGCCTATTTTTTAATGATTTTCTTCTTCTGTGATTTGTTGAAAACCACAACAAATCATGAAGAAAATACTTTTCATTACAACTCTTTCCCTAGTCTCGATTTGCCTTTTAGCACTTATGGGATTCAAGGCTCTTGAAAATCTAAAAGGAAATTCATTTTATTCTTATTTGAAGGAAAACATAAGCATGAAGGATCTAAATGATGCTTATGACTTTAGCATAATTAAAGAGGATATATCTAGTAACAATTTGATCCTGGTGGGAGAAATACATGGATTCAACGAACCCACCATTTTTGATGTCGAGTTTCTCGAATATCTATATGATGAACATGGCGTAAGAGACTATTTTGTTGAAATGGACTATAGTCAGGCATTCTTTCTCAACGAGTTTAACCGCACAGGTAACATTGCACTACTGGATTCTATATTAGCTAATTGGGTAGTATCGGCAGGTCGAAAAAACCTAGACTACAGGAAAAAGTGGATAGCCATGAAAGACCTGTACCAGTTGGGTAAAGAATTTACATACCATGGGAATAACAATCTTATGGATTTAGATCTTCTCAACCGACATATAAAAAAGCTAGATCCTGATTGGTCATTGCCATATGGTACTGAGGCAACAGATTCTGCCAAGTTGCTAATGACCAAAAATCAGTTAGAAAACCACCCAAGGATAAATGAGTATCACTTTGATCTCCTGCTTAAGAATGTCAATTTCAGATTAAATGAAAAATATCGTGAAGAAGTACTCACCGAAAACTTCCTGAGTCTTTATAAAGAAAACCATTTGAAGAATAAAAAGGTCTATGGCTATTATGGTTTAGGCCATACACTGCAGGCCCCTTTGCAAGACGGATATAAGGCAATGGCATTAAGACTAAAAGATTCGGATTCTTGGTTTGAAGGAAAAATTCTCTCCATAAACTTTGTACTTCAAGAAAGTAATATGGTCGTCAAGAGTGAGACTCTTCCAGGCTTCATGCAGGATGAAGGACCTTATACCAGGCTAAATGTGGAATATGATGACATCTTCACATCCTATCTTTTTGGAGTCAATGACTTAATAGAACTTACCTCGCCAAGATCAAAGTCCATTGTCCGATTGGATGGGATCAATACTCCATACGATCAAACGAACCGTTTGAGCAATATGACCAAGATTTTACCAATTGGAGCAGCATTAAAAGCAAAAGACGGGTATTCTACCACAGACTACTATCAGTATTTGATTTTTGTGCGAAATTCCGATTGGGCAGAACCTATGATGTAAACTTCACAAATAAAGAACAACCAATTGCTAGGTTTAGTGTCAGTGAGGTCTTGATTCAGTTCAGGGCCTTGCCTTTTAGTCTGATTTTCAGGCTTTATCGGATTTTTTGTTTTGTATTTTAGTAAATCTGTAAAATCTATACATCCTTCAGGATTATGTATACAGATTCATTTTCTTTTCACTTCACCTTTGTAGTGAACTATTCACTTAAACACTTTTACACATGAAAAACACAGCATTAATCACAGGAGCAAGTAGCGGTATAGGTAAAGAGTTTGCGACCATACATGCAGAAAAAGGTGGAGATATGGTCTTGGTTGCCCGAAGAAAGGAAAAACTTGAAGAGCTTAAATCTGAATTGGAAGAAAAGCACTCGGTATCAGTAAAGATCATCTCTAAAGATTTGAGCGTCTCTGGTTCAGCAAAGGAACTATATGACGAGATAAGTTCAGCGGAAATTGAAATTGACTATTTGATAAACAATGCTGGTTTCGGCCTTAGAGGGAATTTCTTTGAACTTCCTTTGGATAGACAACAGCAAATGATGCAGCTGAATATGGTGTCTTTATCCGA
>CAZLUY010000749.1:0-2528 GCA_964562785.1 uncultured Limnohabitans sp.
AAATCTGGGCCCTAGAATTGAACGTCTGCAAGTTCGTTCTAACGAGATTCCTGAAAGTTATCTTCCCAGTGAATATAGAACTCCGGATACCTATGCCGAGTATTTGGATATATTGGATTTAGTGCTGCAAAAGGCCGAGAATGAGGGGTATCCTTTTGCAGGAGTTTCTTTGGGTAATCCGGTAAGGAAGGATGAGACGCTTGAAGCCGACCTGTTATTCGATCCGGGGCCGCTGATTACATGGGATAGTGTGAAAGTATTGGGCTCTTCAAAAACGAAAGACAAATACCTCCAAAACCTGAGTTTTTTAAAACCAGGAGAACCTTTCTCACAAGAGGATTTCCGTAAAGCAGCATTGGCAGTGAATAGGTCGCCCTATTTTTCAATTCAAAGTGAGCCGGAACTCTCCTTCCAACAACAAAAAGCCCAGCCGCAATTCACTTTGTTGGATAGAAGGGCAAACGTCATTGATGGAATTATTGGAATTCTTCCAAATGAAAATCAGCAGGGGAGTGTTCTTATAACAGGTCAGCTCGATTTGGAATTATATCATCTTGGAGGGAAAGGGAGAGACATTGCTTTGCGTTGGCAGCGACTGAACATTGAAACTCAAAGCCTTTCTCTACTATATAAGGAGTCTTACTTATTCGGATCTAGAATTAGCGCGATGGTGGATTTCAGTCTTTTAAAACAAGATACCACCTTCCTCAATAGGGATTTTGGATTGAGTTTTCTATATGAGCCAAGCCCAAAACTGTTTCTAAGCTTTTTCACCCGACGGCAGGCTAGTGACCTGATCTCAACATTTGGCTTAGATGAAGTAACCGAGTTGCCCGAGGCGGCTGATTTTCGTTGGAATCAATATGGGATCGATTTGGTATGGCAGGACTTGGACTCTCCAATCTTTCCTAGGAAGGGCTGGAGGTTGCAGGGTAAGTTTTCAGTAGGGAATAAACGAATCTTAGAGAATACTGCGATTCCTAGTGAAATCTATACTGATCTGGATTTGAGTACGACCCAGTTCAGTATTTGGGGGTCAATTGAAAAGCACATATCCATCAAGCCAATTTGGGGAATGTGGATTCGCTCTTCTGTTGGTCTGATTGATAATGAAAACCTACTCTTGAATGATCTTTTTAGGATAGGTGGACTGAAAAGTATACGAGGGTTTAATGAAAACTTCTTTTATGCGCGTAGCTTTGCTTATCTGAATTTCGAACAGAGGTTATTTCTTGGTGAGGGTTCGTATCTCCTTGCTTTTTTGGATGGCGGATTCGTGGAGGATCCTTATGCCGATCAAACTAGAGATTATCCAGTTTCCGTTGGAGCAGGATTAAATCTCGCTACGGGTTCAGGTATGTTTAAATTTATTTTGGGTGTTGGGTCGGCGAATGAACAACCATTTTCATTCTCCTATTCCAGAATTCATTTCGGCTATGTTGCCAATTTCTAAGGCATGAAGAAAATCTTGCTGACTTGGTTCTTATCATTTTTTGCTTTGACATTTATCAAAGCTCAGGTGGTGAAGGATTATTCTGACGAAATCAACAGTCAGGGCTTAGCTTCATGGTTTGGTACAGAAAGTTATCTGGAGTTAGGACTGGATCTAAAAAGTTTCCCAATGGCGAATTTGGAATTTGATATTCCAGAGGGTACCGTGGTTTTCGTGGAAGAAGAAGTCTGGTTCCAAGCTGAAAAGGATACTAATCTATTTGTCTCTCTGAACAAACTCAAAAATACGTTTGACAGCGATTCGGTCAATTTCTTGTTCAGCGGAGATGTCTTCCTCAGAGAGCAATTGCAGGTAAAAAAGGTTTTGGTCAAACCCGAAGAGAACTTGGAAGCGACATCGGACACTGCTCCACAAGCCAGACCAAATTCTCGGGATGGTGCGGTGAATAATGTATTCTTTACAGGTCTATTGGGTATTTTATTTCTTTTGGCTCTCTATCGGATGGCCTATCCATTTTTGTTTGCAACGCTTACGCGACCCATCTCTTTACTAAATGCTGAAGATTTCTCTCAATCAGGATCACTTCAAAAGTTTTTTTCGCTTGATAGTTTGCTTTACCTGATGCTGTTCAGCCTTTCCTTAGGGATGATCGGAATGGTTACTCTGGCAGTTTTTCGAGAAGCTTGGACAGAAAAATGGATAGGCTTTGGTTTTTGGAATTTGACCTCGCTTTGGTTGATCTTAGGTTTAGCCATTTTCATTATTAGTATCGGCAAGTTTCTTTTGATTCGTATGATTGCCTTCCTTTTCGAGATCAGCAAAATTGCTTTCGCACATTATTTTTATCTATTAAGGGTGCTAGCTGTTTCGACTGCCATCTCCTTAATAGCACTGGCTTATTTTCTATCCAATGATTATGCTGGAGTTTCACAAGCTCTGGATATTCTTCTACAGGGTATATTCTGGTTTTACCTCCTAGGTACCACTGCTCTATTATTGATTATGGTTAATAGATATAGCCTTAAGAAATATCATTTATTTACTTACCTTTGCATCGCAGAAATGGTACCCTTTC
>CAZLUY010000750.1:0-2071 GCA_964562785.1 uncultured Limnohabitans sp.
GGCCCTGTTTTGACTGAGATTAACCGAAAGAGTAAGGCTACCCTACTCCATGATATTCTTGATCCAAACGCTGCAGCAGATCCTAGCTATATCAATCATCGATTGGAAACCAATGATGGAATGGTACATGTAGGGATTGTCGCTGCTGAATCTGATGAAAGTTTCAGCATCCTCAAGATAGGTGGACAAAGAGTTACCGTTAACAAGGAGGATGTCAAATCCTTTAGATCTCTTGGCTCTTCCTTAATGATGGAAGGACTTGAAAATAGTATGAGCATACAGGATATGGCTGATTTACTAGCTTACCTACAAAATGGTGTTTAAGAATATGAAGAAGTTATCACCCCTGTTTTTGTTGATTCTATTTGCATGTAAAGTAGAAATCAATGGTTCTGAAGAGTCCATAGATTTAATAGGTAAAACCATCGAATACCGATATGGAAGTGATGTTTACCATGTTACAATCGACTCAGACGATGAGCTTCATTGGGAAGGCCTTCAAGGTGAAGAAAAAGGAGTTGTCTTTGATGAAACCTATGTTTCAGAATGGTTGGATGACCAAAAGCTATTTATTAGCTGGGAAGAAGCAAATGGTATAGCAGTAAGCCAAATTCTGGACTTCAATAAAGGTGTGGTTCACAATCATTTGATGAATGAGCGTGATGCTAGTTCAGGTTTAGGTGAAATCAGAATTCTGGATTAGAAGTCATATTTATTATATGAAGAGAGAGGCCTGCAATAGCAAGCCTCTCTTTTTTTTGTCATCAACTGAATTCCAATTGGCTTCGATTCGGTCTCTTAGCAATTGATGGTAATATCAGACAACTTAAGCCAATAACAAGTAAAGCCAACATGATACTGATATTAGTTATGCTCGGAGTCATCAAATTGAATGGCTCAAAATACAGAATGGAAAAGGACGCGAAGTCAACCAGGAAGTGGGCCCAGATCACCACTCCCGTGGATTTTGTACGATCAGCTACCAAACTAATGGCTATAGAGACGAAGGTATATGGAACAAAAAGTCCTAAAGGTAATTGGTGCATTAAGGCGAAGATCAGTCCTATTAGCGTAAAGCTTATCCACTTTGGATAGGCTCTTGTGAGGGTATTTTGAACAAAGCCTCTGTAAGCAACTTCCTCAATTAGTCCGGCACTCATTGCTAAAGCTAGTAGCAAGGGAATAGCAGTGGCCGCCTCTAGCGCCGTGAAAGTTTGAATGAATTCCAACTGACCTGAAGTTTCAATAGTAAATACATAGGCTGCCAATTGGATGACCGATGGAGTAATCAAGAATACAGCAATTAGATATGCCCAGTTGGACCATTTGCTGACATCAAAAGTTAACTTGAGCTTCACATCTTCCTTTTGATCGAACTTGGCAAAACGCTTTGCCAGCAACCAGATTCCACCAAGAGCTACAAGGGCTAATGGAAAAGACCAGGGTATTTCGGGATAATAATCAATGTTGCTAATCAGTAAGAGTTGAACCGGAATAGCAGCAGGTAAAACAAGGAGAATGTTTAAAAGAATTGCCTTAAGCCAGGCCGGTGTTTTTGTCCAAAGATTTTTCATGTGACAGTGATTTAGATTTGTCACAAAGGAGTCCTAAATAAGTATTTCGGAAGTCCATCTAAGATTAAACGCACTTATTTGAGCGATAATCGATATTCTTTTGGCGTCATTCCCGTTTTTTCTTTGAAGATTTTGTTGAAAGTGGACTTACTTCTAAAACCATTCTGATAGGCTAATTGAATGATTTGTTCATTTGAAGTTTTCAAATTATGCTTGACTTCTTCTATTCTAAAACTGTTTATCAAGTCATAGAAATTCTCATATTCGCTACCCTTTATTAAGTCAGTAAGTTGGGCCGGCTTAATGCTCATATGCTCCGCAAGCTGTCCCAGGCTTAGCTCTTCATCCAGGTAGTACTTTTCTTTTTCCAGCAATGACTTCAATCTTTCCAGTTCACTCCGATCGACTTTGTTCTCCCTCGGTGTAGGATTAGTATTAGCTTTTTGAAATGCACCAATAGGCTTATAAACTTGACGGAGTAGATTCGAGCTGAAGAA
>CAZLUY010000751.1:0-3057 GCA_964562785.1 uncultured Limnohabitans sp.
CAGTCCGGAGAGATCGCGGTTAAGGATGAAAAGTATAGGTTAAAACTGCCAGACCAAGAAATTTTTAATGATGGCAAAACAGTCTGGACATACATTGTGGCCGATGGCTATCAGGAAGTAACTGTGAACGATGTAAGCCAAATGGAAGGTGAGCTCACTCCCTCAAATATCTACAAGATGTATGAGGAAGGATTTGATTACTCAATTCAGGGTGAAAAGAGTTTTCAAGGAACCTCTGTTTGGATTGTCGAGTTAGTTGCACAGGACTCCAGTGCACCATTCGAAAGGGTGAATTTACTTGTCAATAAGTCCAGCAATAATCTAATGGGCTGGGAAATGTTTGATGGGCAGGGAGGTGTGTTCTCTTACACATTTGTGAATTTGGAAGCTGGCCCACTCTTCAATAAGGATTACTTCGCATTTAATGAGAAAAATTATCCAGGTGTGGAAGTGATCGACTTGAGGTAATTAGTCGAAATTCTCAGAAATATTATCTCCTACTTCCTGCACCAAGTCTTCCATTTTAGCTATAGTCTCTTCGATAAACGGGAACGCTGGTTCCATCAGGTCTACAAAAAACGGAGCTACCGGTTCAATGTAAGGAAGACCCTGACTTCCCCTTGTCCAATCTTTTGGTAAGGAAAAGTCGAAAAGTGAAGCGATATAGATAAACAAGCTCAGGAAAAAGGCAACTTTCACCACTCCGAGCATTAGTCCGCCAACCTTATCCAGAGATCCAAGAAGAACCATATCCATGGTCTTTTTAAGCAACCAGCCTATTCCATTAATCAAAAGAGAGGTGACTACAAAAACCAAAAGAAATCCAAATATCGGATATCCAACATTTAGTGAATCAACATTCTCTGCTAACCAGTCGGCAGCGGTATCCATAAAATAAAATGCCAGGATTATGGCTATTACAAAGCCAAAAAGACCGATCAGGCCCATAAGAAATCCTTTTTTGTATCCCTCATAAGCCCCTAGGCCAAGTATGATTAGTATGACAATGTCTATAGTTTCCAAATTATGCTGAGAGTAATGTTTTGACTTTATCAGCAATCACCTTGCCATCTGCTTGACCGGCAAGCTGCTTACTCGCCATACCCATTACTTTACCCATATCCTTCATTCCGGAAGCACCAACTTGAGAAATGATAGCTTTTACAGCATCTGAAATTTCTTCATCAGATAGCGCCTTTGGCAAAAATTCCTGAATCACTTCGAGCTCAGCATTTTCAACAGCAAAAAGATCTTCTCGTCCTTGCTCTTTGTAGATAGAAGCAGAGTCTTTTCTCTGTTTAGCAGCTTTAGTTAAAAGCTTCAATTCATCAGCTTCAGACAAAGCACCAGAAGCTCCACCTTTAGTTTCTTCCAACATGATCATAGATTTCACGGCTCTTAAAGCGGTAAGTCTGGTTTTGTTTTTGGCAATCATTGCCGCTTTTATTTCACTGTCTATATTCTGCTTTAAACTCATTCCTTCTAAGTTTGTATTATACCATAGATTAACGATTCAAAATTATCCTTTCTTATCGGATATGACGAAACTAAGCGTAAATATTAACAAGATCGCTACCCTCAGAAATGCTCGAGGTGGTGACAATCCAAACGTAGTCAGAGTAGCGACGGATTGCGAGAGATTTGGTGCCGAAGGCATCACGGTACACCCAAGACCAGATGAACGTCACATTACTCATCAGGATGTCCTGGATCTTTCCTCAGTAGTAAGCACAGAGTTTAATATTGAAGGCTACCCTGATCAACGATTCATGGATTTAGTGAAACAAGCAAAGCCAGTTCAAGCGACCTTGGTTCCAGATCCACCGGATGCAATTACTTCCAGTACGGGATGGGATACAATTAAACATCAAGGTTTTCTAAAAGATGTAGTAGCCGAACTTCATTCCGAAGGGATAAGGGTTTCCATCTTTATCAACCCTGAAACCAATCTCTTCGAACCAGCAAAAACTACCGGAACGGATCGCGTAGAACTTTACACTGAGCCCTATGCAGTAGGTTTTCACCAAAACAAGCAGGAAGCTGTAAAAGCCTATGTGGAAGTATCTAATCTGGCCAGGGATTTAGGACTTGGCCTGAACGCCGGACATGATCTAGATCTGCATAACCTCAGCTTTCTTAAGGAGTCGATCCCATTTTTAGATGAAGTATCCATAGGTCATGCCCTGATCTGCGATGCATTATATTATGGTTTAGAAAATACCATCCAGATGTACAGGAGGAAGTTGGAGGTGTAAACGTATTTGTCATCGGTCAACAGACCACGGACGACAGCATAGAAAAACGAAATGGCTTTTAAATTTGAGGAGTTAAGGGTTTGGCAAAAGGCCATTGAATTGGCGACTGAAATCAGCTTAGTCGTTAAGAAATTTCCAAATGAGGAAAAGTATATCCTTGCCTCTCAGATTCAAAGAGCTGCTGATTCGGTCGCTCTCAATATTGCAGAAGGATCAACAGGTCAATCCGACCCTGAATTCAAAAAATTTCTTGGATATTCTATTCGTTCTGGAATAGAGGTAATAAGTTGCTTGTATCTAGGTGAAAAAAGAGGAATTATTAATAAGGATGATTTCTCAAATCTTTATCATTCTTATGAAGACCTTATCATAAAGATTCAAGCCTTGAAAAAATCATTTTAACCACATAATAAAGCAGTGGACAATGGACTGTCAACTGTCGACCCTTAGACCATGAAACTAAACTTTAAAAAAGCAGGATCAGGACCACCATTAGCGATTTTACATGGACTTTTTGGTTCGGCAGACAATTGGTTCTCTATCGCTAGAGAGCTAAAAGAAGATTTCACTTTATATCTGGTGGATCAGAGAAATCATGGAGATTCTCCCAAGTCTGATGAGTGGAATTATGACGTTATGGCTGAAGATCTTCGCGAACTTTTAGATTCAGAAGGTCTCGAGCAAGTCTACTTAATGGGTCATTCCATGGGTGGTAAAACTGCTATGACTTTTGCCCTAGAATCTCCTGATCGAGTGGCCAAACTAATTGTAGCGGATATTGCCCCCAGGTATTATCCGGTGC
>CAZLUY010000752.1:0-25483 GCA_964562785.1 uncultured Limnohabitans sp.
AACTTCCGCAGACCGGGAACCAATGACCTTTCAGGATTTAGGAGGGTATTTATTTAAGGTAGAATAATACACAAATAGGGAGCAAGTCCATGGCTGCCTTAAAAATCTATTAAAGTATTGGATTTGCACTTCAGCTTTAAATAGTTCATTAGAGGAATTTGCTATACCGTTTGATAGCAATATGATTTCATCTGCAACAGCTTTTTTGTTGTTGTATTGGAGGGCACTTTACGGTTCCATAGCTACAGTAAACGCAGCAGTCTCCTTGTTCGGGTTTGAGTACCTCATGGCAGTTCTCGCATTCATAAAAGTATTGGCAAGCATCAGTTGGCATAGTTTCCTCTTTCTGATGGCCACACTTCGGACATGCAATGGTTGATTCAAGAATTACTTCGCTCATTGGGATTGGTTCGTTGATTCTACTTTGTATCCGGTTTTTTCAATTGCTGCAGTTACTTGTTCAATGTCGATTAGCGAATTGTCAAAAGTTACAATGGCGTTCGCTCGTTCATAGGAGACTTCCAGAGTTGAGATGCCTGGAAGTTTACCAATTTCCATTTTTACATGCTCTTCGCAACCTGTGCAGGTCATCCCTTTGATGTTGAATTCATAAGTAGTTTGTTGGTTCGTAACCCCTACCGTTGACAAATTGGTTTCAGGATAAAAAGCATTTGCGTAATTAGGGAATGCTAACATTATGGTTGCAAAAACAGTAATTAGAGCGAGAAATTTCTTGGATTGCCAAAACGAAGGTTGTTCGTCTTCTTCGCAAGCACATTCAATTTCTTCAGTGGTTCTGGGTCGAAGTTTCTGATACCAAGCAAATGCGAGAACAACGACAGTAAAACCAATTAACCAAGGCCGGAAAGGTTCTACCCACGAAAATGTTGCGGCAATCCCTGTTGATCCGGCGATCAAAGCCAGAACTGGAGTTATGCAGCAAAGTGATGCACTGATAGCAGTCAAAAGACTGGTGAGTGCTATTGAGTTTGATTGTTTGTTATTCATGGCATTATGCTTTCTTCAGTTCCTATCAACTTTAATATCGGGTTCAGAATCTCGTTGTTGGATTCATTAATTGAGTAGAAAATTGTCTGTCCAACCTTGTTTGTTTGCACCAACCCAGCGTCTTTAAGTTTTCTTAAATGTTGAGAAATGGCAGGTGCTGTCATACCTAAAATGTCACTCAGATCGCACGGACACATTTTGGATTCTCGATCAAGCAAAAAAAGGATTTTCAATCGCACTTCGTTTCCTGCAAGGCTCAGTCCTTGTGAAATTCGGGCAATTGAAGAGTTCATATTCTCAACGTCCTTCTTGCATTGTTCAATTTGTTCTTGATCGGCGTAAACTCGGATACAGGTATTAGGCATAAATTGGATTTAAGCAATTACTTAAACATAAACACTAAGTTAAAGGGAAAGTTTTAATATTTAAGCAAATGCTTAAATGATTGAGTAGAAGTTAAAGGAAGCACAGCCCTTCAGATATGATCACTATCGTTTAGTGTATGAAAAGTAGACGATTTCGGAGGACGAATCATTAGGAAAAGCACAGACTTCGATACTATTCAAAAGCCGCGATATTATTACAGTTCCGCCTGTTTTTTTATATACCTTATTGTGTGATCATTTTATTATCCATTCGGTTCAATATGAATTAGAACGTGTCCTAAATTCGGTATTTCCTTTCTTAAATGGTCTTTTAATTTATGTGAAATATCGTGTCCTTTTTTAACAGAAATATCTCCATCAACTATTGCGTGTAAATCAACGTGGTATTTCATTCCTGCTTTTCGTATATAACATTTTTCTGTTCCAACAACACCTTTGACTTTTATAGATTCTTCTCGAATTTCTTCTAATAAGTCATCATACAGATGTTCATCCATAATTTCTCCTAAAGCTGGTCTGAAAATCAAATAGCTATTGTAAAGAATAAAAGCAGAAGCAAATAAAGCTGCCCAATCATCAGCTGTTTCATAGCCTTTTCCAAAAATTAAGGCGATAGAAATTCCTATAAATGCCATTATAGAAGTTATTGCATCACTTCTATGATGCCAAGCATCTGCTTTAAGTGAAGAGCTATTGGTCTGTTTACTTTTTTTTATTACTATTCTAAAGGACACTTCTTTCCATATAATAATTGCACCAAGCACTATCAAAGTCCAAGATTTAGGGACTTTATGAGGTGTTTGAATATTTTGGATGCTTTCGTAGGCAATAATGGTTGCTGATGTTACAAGAAAGGCGACTACTAGAAAAGTTATTAGCGGTTCAATTTTTCCGTGTCCATATGGATGGTTTTCATCTGCTGGTCGCTTTGCGTACTTTAAACCAAATAGAACTAGTAGAGAAGAGAAAATATCGGCTGTTGATTCTATTGCGTCTGCAATGAGAGCATATGAATTGCCAAAAAATCCTGCAAGTCCTTTAATCAAGGCTAAACTGGTGTTTGCAATTATGCTAAAATAAGTCGTTCGTATTGCAGTTTGTTCGTTATTCATTTAGTTTTTCAGGCTGCACACAACGTTGTATATCGCTCACTTAATCAGCGTTATATTTCATATAGATTCGAAAGAGTAAGCGTTAGCCTCCGGATTTGATGGGCTATAAACTACTCTTTACAATTTAAGTATTCAGAATTGGTTTTGGCCAGGGTTGTCCGAAATCAATAGGTTAAAAAATGCGGATGGGTTGATTTTCGAAGGAATGGAGATTAAGTATTTAAAGCTGATACAACTTACTCTATTAGCTTATTGACATTGAGCTTATACATCTTCCCAATCGGAATGCTATGATCTCCTATGTGGATTCTATTTCCTTCAACGAGATCAATTTTGTCTATAGATATTATGAATGATTTGTGAACTCGCATAAACTGATCCTCTGGTATCATCTGTGAAATGGAAATCAGGCTTTGATGTGAAATAATGATACGCTTAGTGAGATGTAGTTTCACATAGTTGCCAAAGCCTTCAATAAATAGGATGTCTTTCAATCTAATTTGATGATGTTTTTTATCCTCTTTTACAAAAATCTTCGGGTCATCGGAACTCTGAACTGTCTGTAGGGGGGCTGGTGAGGATGGTGATTCTTGGATTTTATTAATGGCCTGAACAAAACGGCCAAAACTAAAAGGCTTCAATAAATAATCGTCCACATTTAATTCATAACCCTCCAACGCAAATTCTTTATAGGCGCTTGTCACGATCACTTTGGGCGGGTTAGACAAAGTTCTTAAGAAATCTAAGCCCGAAAGCTTTGGCATATTGATATCCAAAAAGATCAAGTCAGCCGAATACTTGTTCAAATACTCAATTGCTTCAAATGCGTTATAACAGCTTTTCTTATGGGAGAGAAATGATAAACTTTTGGCATAATCCTTAATCACGTCGTGTGACGCCGTCTCATCGTCTACAATAATATATTTTATCATTTTGTATAGATTTCTAAGGCTGCTGTATATACGCCGTCCTCAATATTGTGAGAAAGTTTGTGGCTATTCGGGTAAATCAAATTCAAACGATCCTTCAAGTTATTCAACCCTATCCCATTGCTTTCTGGAGCATCTTCAGCTTCATGATTATTCTTAATCGTAAATCGAATTTTTTGATCGTCTTGTATAAGTTCAATATGCACAAATGCATCTTCTGTTGCTTTTTCTACCCCATGCTTGAATGCATTTTCTAACAAATTGATAAATAATAAAGGTGCAATGCTCGCCTCTGAGTTCTGGATTTTTTGCTCAAAATTGATGTCAATTTCCTTGTGATATCTTGAGCTTTGTAATTCTATAAAATTGATTAAATAATCTATTTCATCGGAAATCCTTACTTGCTCTTTTCCACTTTCGTATATCGTAAACCGCATCAATTCGGATAACTTCAAAACGTAATCTTGAGCAGCGTCTGTATCTTTTTTTATCAGTGAGAATAGGTTGTTCAAAGTATTGAAAAAGAAGTGAGGGTTGATTTGGTTCTTTAGTAGCATTAACTCAGCTTCCAGCTTATCACTTTTTAATTTTCGGATGCTTTTTTGGTATTGATAGATCCAGAAAAAAAGTAAATAAAGGATTTCCGAAGCTAGAAGAATTCGTATGCCCTCTTTTAGAAACCCTTCAGTATCTCTTGTGATTTCTACTCCGAAAATTAACAGGGGAATGCTAATTCCGAAGAAGATGTATTTCAGCTTTGTGTTTGAAGTATTAAACCTGACTGTCTCAGTTTGGAACAGGTAATATAGAACAGAGTAAAAGATAAGCCCCCCCAATGCTAAGGATAGAGCGGTGAAAATTTCGCTTTGAGCATTTCTAAGGATAATCATTAATACGATTATAATTCCAGAAACAATCGAAACAGTCTTGAATAGTTTTCTATTTGTCATGACTTGTGGATTTTTTGATTTTGGAACAAACGTATGTAGTGAAATCAAGCACACATATTTTATTTTTCAAACGCTTCATTCTGAAATCCAAACGTCTCAAAACTAGTGACAAAGGTATTTGAAATCGTGTGATTAAGTGTGTGTCATTTGATGAAGTGCTTTCATCAAGATTTTTATTCAGAGCGGGTATTCAGGTTTACGTTTGCTCAGAATTTAATACTTGAAAAAATGAAAACACTAATTAAAATTTTCACGGCCATTTCAATAGCCCTGGTTACAACAATCACTGATGCTCAAACTACTTCAGATAGGGAATTGCTTCAGAAATTAAATGAAAGCATACCGGGCTCCATGGAAGAAAATCATGTTCCAGGAATGGCAATCGCAATCATCAAAGACGGAAAAGCAATTATTGAGGAAGGATATGGATTTTCTGATGTAGAAGAAGGGGTAAAAGTAGATAAGGAAACTGGGTTTAATATAGGTTCGATTTCAAAAATGTTCACTGCCTGGGGTATCATGAAGTTGATCGAAGAAGATAAATTGAATTTGGATAATCCAGTTTCAGAGTATCTATGCACCTGGGATATTCCATCTAGTGAGTTTGATGCTCAAAAAATAACCATCAGAAATCTATTGCAGCATACCGCAGGTTTATCTGTTCATGGTTACAATGGATATGAATCTAAAGATGAGTTGACTTCTATCCAAGCATCTCTTTCCGGCGATTCTAACCCTCAAGAAGGGGTGCAGCTAATTATGGAGCCAGAAACCAAGTGGCAATATTCAGGTGGAGGGTACACTATTCTGCAACTTTTAATAGAAGAAGTGACAGGTGAAACTTTTGCTGAGTTTATGGACAGTAATGTGTTCAAACCACTAAGAATGGATCATACCAGTTTTACCATAGATCAGGAAGTTCTGAAAAGCTCAGCGAAAGCCTATGATGAGAACGGAAATGAAATCCCACTACGCTTGTTTAATGCTCAGGCTGCTGCAGGATTACATACGACCTTGGAAGATTTGGTACTATTTGCACAAGCTTCTTTTTCTGACAACCCAGTATTATCTCAAAAAAGCATTTCATTATTAAGAACGCCGACTGAATTATCCCAAGGGGATTATGGTATGGGTTATATGGTAATGAATCGTTTTGGAGATTTCACTTTGTCAGGGCATGGTGGATCTAATGAAGGTTGGCAGTCAGGCTTTATGCTGGATTTTGATTCTAAATCAGGAATTATCATTCTCACAAATGGCTCTTCCGGTAGGAATGTTCTGTTTGACAGTATGAAAACTTGGGCAATGTGGCACTCTATGAACCGATAAGCTTTTTTAAATGATTTTGGGCAGTTCCCAATAGTCTATCCTTCAGATTGACTAGTGGGAGCTGTTTTTATTCCTTGTTTTTTTCTTTGGTTATAGCCCTTCGATTAAAGACATATCCAATTAGCAATAAAACAATTCCTGCAATTGCTAAAGCAGTTGGAGGTTCTCCGGGAGTGTTAAATCTTACGATCAAGGTTGCATAAATTGAGGCAAGACTAACTATTAATCCAACTATCAAAATCAATGGAGGCAACCAAGCTACTTTGGTGGAAGAGAATTTCTTTTGCATCACAGCAGCTGCAATGGCCGTTGCGATATAACCACCTGAGACTGCTCTCATAAGAGCTAGAATCAATGATTGAAATTCAAGGTTGATTTCACCCCACTCTTGCATGACAGCAGCACTATGATAAGGCATAAAGCTGCTCTTGAATAGGTATATAACACCCATTGTAAGCAAGATTAATGCAGCCAGATAGTTCCCGATATTTCCAATTTTAGCATTCACAGAGTTTGTGGTTTTTAGTTCTTCTTTTTAGACTATGCTACTCCCTCAATAATTCTTGATCAATTTGAGCTACTACCTCCTTTTGAGAAAACTCAATGGTAGGATCAAACTCATCAGTTTTCCATGACTTCCCCGTTAAACACCACTTTTTCTACCTTAATATCTTTGATGTATAAAGGGTCAATCTTTAGAGGGTTTTGATCCAGAATGGTAAAATCAGCCTTTTTACCAACTCTAATCGAGCCTATCACATTTTCTTGTTTGATGGCATAAGCGGCATCAATAGTTACGGCTCTTAAAGCATGATAAGCACTTATTTTTTCTTCTCCTCCAAGGGTTTGACCACTAGCTCCAAGTCTGTTAACCGCACACCACATCAAGAATAGGGGCGAAGGAGGAGCCATTGGAAAATCAGAATGTAAGCTGAATCGAATACTATTCTTTGCCAATGAACCAGTACGAGAGAAATAATGGGAGCGGCTCTCGGGTCCAACACCAGTTGTGGTGAAGTTTTCTCCAAGGGCAGTAACATAATAGGGATTGACAGATGCAATGATGCCAAGCTCTTTCATTTGAGCAGCTTGTTCGGTTCTTGATACCCCGAAGTGTTCTATTACCGTGCGATGATTATCTCTTGGGAAATCTTTTTGTAGTTGGCTTACAACCCTTAGAAGATCGTCCACTCCCTGGTCTCCATTAATATGAATATGGGCATCCATGTCATTCTCCCAGAATGGTTTCCACAATTGATAAAGAGCATCGGGCTCTGTGATATACTCGCCTTCATGTCCATCTGTATATTCTTCAGTAAGCATCATGGCCTGGCTGAACATACCTCCATCTAAAAACAGCTTAATCTGATCTGTAAGGTAGATGATGTGCGCGTCGTTTCGACCTGCCGTTTCATTGATGTTTTCAATGGCACCTTGAGGACCTCCTTCCAAAACCCATGGACGTATATCAGAACTGAAATAACTTCGGGCTGCAGATTTTGAGAAAGCCTCGTAGGTGGCGTCGACTTGTTCGGGAGTAGCTCCAAGAAAACCCCCTGGGCCATGAACTGAGGTCACTCCATTTTGTAGAAGCAATTCAGTGACTTCAGCCAATCCAGCTTTCCAATCCTCGATACCAAATGTTGGTAGCCATCTTTGGTAGAGAAAGTCCAATTGCTGAAAGTTCTCGAGTACGATCCCCTTTTCATAATCAGCCTGAGGATCATCCATATTTTCTTTGGTGTAGCCGTAATACTCTAAAGCTGCGCTATTGAAGATGTTTTCATGAAAAGACCTATGGAATAGGTTAATGGGAATGCTGCTTGAAATTTTGTCTAAATCTTCTTTGTAAATGCTTCCATGGAAGTATTGGCTGTAACCAAAGACCTGAATGATTTCATCTTCAGACTCAAATTCATCAACCAACTTTTGAAGCTCCTTGAGGAAATTCTCCTTCCCTAAGGTTGCATTAACCTTTCTGTCATTTGGCAAATTCCACTCTTCAGGCGTGATCCAATGCAGAGGCAGCAATATCGCTCCAAGGCCAGGATGAAGATGGTTATCAATAAGTCCTGGAAGGAGCACCTGGCCATCCAAGTCATATTTCTTGGCCTCGGGGAATTTGGACTCTGCCTCAGACATACTTCCCGTAAATGCGATGCTATCTGAAATGGTTACTACTGCTTCTACAGTTTCGCCAGGATTACCTTCCATAGTCACAATCTCACCTCCAAAATACAGAGTGGTAGTCGATTTGGATGAGGAGTCAAATTCTCGATTGGAGTTAGTGCAACTCGCTGTGAAGAAAAATATAAGGATTAAACCGAGTACTATTCTCATGATGTTTCGATTAAATAAAAATAGCATAGAAAAACAGTGCATGTATCAAATATGCGAAGGACCCAAGATAGTAGGGTTTGGCAGAGCGTTCTTTGTTTTGGTCTCCTTTGATCAAGAAAACCAGAATGAGTGCGATCAACGAATATTGAATTCCCTGACTTATGAGTGGCGGTTGATTAAACCATATGCCGCCAATCCTTCCCACGGTTGGCCCTAGGAAAACCATCGCCGTCAATACCATATATCTCATATGAAGTGGGGTGTTTTTCCGATTATTAATCGCTAGGGTAAAGAAAAGCAGAAGCAAACAAACATCTGCGATTGAAAAGAATAGCACCTTAGGATATTCTGATGCTGCTACATCCATCATTAGTGGGATAAAACTCCCAATGAGTGCAGGAAACCAGAAGTAAGAAATCTTTCCTAAAAGCCTATGGGATTCAATTTTTTTCCTTTGAATTAAGATGGGTTGAAGTATCAACATTCCTATCCAAACCGACGCCACAAATGCATGAAAATGAACTGTGGGTTTTATTTCACCGAATGATGGGAAATACTGAAAATAGGGTTTATAAAATGCCAGGAGTGTTAAGGGAATTAGAAGGGAAATCCAAAGCGCGAGGTACTTGTATTTTTTCTCCATGGATCTTTCGATGGAATTAATGTGGGGATAAACAAAAAATAACCGAGAAGGAATTAAACCACTACAAGAGTTTTTAAACCCACTTCTACATCAATATAGTTAATTCGTCAGAAAGGGGAGATTGGACGATTACTCCTTTAACTCTTCCTCCATTAGGGTAATCAACTCTTCAATTTCTCCATCCAATAATAATCTTCTATCAATTGCATCTTGAGTAAGGCTTAACTTCATCCCGAGTAAATTTCTGACTCTGGGTATACTTAGGATCTCTGAATAGTCATTCTTTACCTCTCTTTCTGCATTTATTTCCGGGATATTGGCTTTCACAATCTGAAGAAAGTTGAGATCTTTTTCCATGATGTCATCAATTCTTATTTGATGGACCGTGAGCCTGTCTTTGAGAATATCTTCAAGTTCTACGAGGGAAAATTCCAGTGCCGTGAATAGCTCAGTTATCCTAAAATTTTTAATCAGACCGAGTTGATTTGTACTTTTTAAATTGAAGTAGGTGTTTAGTGTGGGTTGGCTGGCGCTGATTTCCCAAACGGCATAATTAAATACCGAGTCAGATACAACTCGTCTTTTGGATTGGTTTTCATTTGATTCTAAATCGAGAATTTGAATTAGTTTTTTCTTGAGGTATTCCTCACCTGAAAGCAACTCTTCAGATTGCCCTTTTGCCAGATAAAGATTATCGAGAAGCATGTTGAGAACTACTTTCTCTTGTTCGGCATCTTTCCTGATTTCGTTTAGATTGTTTATTCCTAAAGCGATCAAAATTCCAATCACGACAAGGACTATCTCACCAATAGCGTAAAGAAGGTACTTGGAAAACTTGTTCTCGGATAACATCTTTTGTCTGAATTTTCGAAAGAATTGGATCATAGTAGACAACTAGCAAATATGGGTGAGAAAGCTTTTTAATCTTCCATCATCTTTTCTAAGATAGCATTTACATGGATTTCAGTGGTATTAAAAACCCTTAGCTTCTCGAAGTCCTCTGGGTGTAAAATCAATGGAAGCTCGGTTCCGCCCAAAACGATTCCTTGGATTTGCTTCTTGTTTTGAAGATTCTGGACGATATCAATCAGTCTAATTTTGGTTTCCGGATTAATCTGATTAAAGACCAATTCACCCATATACTTTTCATGGATATAGTTTTGATCCTCCTTATTAGGGATGAGCATTTCGATTCCATACTTATGAGCCACACTTTGATAGAAGCCTTTGCTCATCGTGGACTTCGTTCCCAGCAGACCGACTTTCTTAAGTCCAGATTTCGAAATGGATTTACAAGTTTCTTCCACGATACTGATCATTCTTGTATTCACAGCATCCGCCAATTGATCAAAAACTAAATGAGGTGTATTGGAAGCTAAAGCCACGTAATCTACCCCGCTTTGCTCGAGAATTTCCACTTTGCTTCTGAGGAATTTGACCAGTTCGTCTAGTTCATTTTTGAATACATAATCCAGCATTTGACTCATGTCAATGCTTTGAATTAAGATGTCAGGATAGTGATCGGATTCAAACTTTTCTCGGAAAAGCTTAATAAGCATTCGGTAATATTCAATCGTGGATTCGGGTCCAATCCCACCAATTATTCCGATTTTTTTCATCTCATGACTATGCTGTTTCGGATTCGGAATTTTGATAATAATCCTATGATTTAATCAGTCTTATCTAAGTCGTTATCCTCCTCCTGTGGAGGGTCTTTGCGAGGTTCTGCGACCAATTGTTCCTCATCTTGCCCCAACCATTCCTGCTTTTGAACAGGAATTCTAATTCCCGCAGCTTTAAGTCTATTCCAAATTCCCATGCCTACTTCGCTTCTGGAACCTAGTAAATTTTCATTAACCCAAAACAGAACTCTGAACTCGAGATAGTACTCTTTGAATCCTAAAAATAAAGCAAGTGGCTCAGGGCTAAGGAGAACATCCTCGTGACCTTTTGAAACCTCTTTACATATTTTTATTACCTCATTTGGGTCAGCATCGGGCTCGGTCCTGACTAATATTTCAATTCTTCTATTGGCATCTGAATAGGTCCAATTGATCACCTTTTGAGTGATCAAATCACCATTTGGAATGATAACTTCTGCTCCATCCCAGTCGCGGATTTTGGAGGCTCGAATTCCTATGTCAGTAATGGTGCCTTCACTACCTGCGGCGTTGACAACATCTCCTGCTCGCACAGGTCTTTCAAATACTAATATCAATCCGGAAACGAAATTTGCCACCACCTTTTGCAAACCAAAACCAATACCCACACCTAAAGCCCCTAAAATAAGCCCAATCTTATCGAGGGAAATCCCTGCTGCTGACAGAGCCATAAAGAAGCCAAGAAGTAAAAGTGTATATCGGGTTACCAGGCCAGCAGCCATCGGAATTCCTTTCTTAACCTTTGTTCTAGGAAGTATTTCCACTTCCACGAGGGCCCTAAACATACTTGCGAGTATACTGAACACAATCAGAATCAGAAGGAAATCAACTACTGATCCTATGGTCAGATAAACCTCACCGAACTTGGCTCCAGTTTCCATTAACTCCTGCCAGTAGTCAACCACATAATCTTTGATGAAAAGTGAGTTTAAGAAACTTGATATGAATAGGTATATGAAAAAGAACCGGGTATAGAAAAGAATTCTATGAATGATTACTGCCCCATTTTTCTGAACAAGATTTAGCTTCTGACCAGTATTACTTCGAATAAAATATTCCAACAAACTATCTACCACCCGGTAAAGGAGAATCAGCAATAAGCCCGCAGCACTGTTTTGAACAACTGTTCTCGTGAGAATTCTTGCTAAGGACAATGATCCAAACCAATTGGCCAGTATGGAAGCAATGGCAAAGAGGGCGTAAATTACGAGGAAGCGAACCACCCATTTATCAAAACCCTTTTCATAAAAATCCCTTCGATTTTTAATCACGCTATAAACCATAAAGGGTGCGAGAATAACCGAAATTACAAAGATTAAAACCCTCTGAGTGAATGGGAATGCAGGCATCAGTTCACTGAGTGTGAATAAAATGTATGTCGCCGTTACCACATAAAAAAGCATTCGGAATCGATTACTTATAATCGTTCTGACCAGATAAAGAATAGGGAAGAGAATCGCCAGAAATAGGATTTGAACAATAGATTGTGGTGGTGCTGTGTAATACCAAAAGGAAATAAAAATGGCGAACAGTAGTCCGACTGCTATAGGGCTGTTGATAAGGAATGCCGCTGTTTTAGTTTCTTCATCAACTGGCTTATTTGCGTTCCTAAAGTTCCATTTGAGCACCACAAAAAAGCCGATAATGCAAATGATAATAAGCAGATGGAGATTGGCCTCAGCCCGGCGAAGGGACAAAAAGCGATTTATATCAGCCGCTGCAAGAGAAAAGCTTTGTCCTATTTGAATAAATAGAGTCGGGTAGTTGTGAGATCTTGTAATCTCTTTATGTAGGAGTGGGGCATCGCGGGAGAAAATATCCGATTTTTCATTCTCCGCTAGATCGTTGATCCGGTCTAAGACCGTTCCTATGTCATTATACTCTCTGGTTATGGACTTGTATTTGTCAATGGTAACGGACAGGCTATCCTCAATCCATTCCATTGCTACTTCCATTTCCAGCTTGAGCGTATCAATTTGCTGATTGATGATCCGTGGTGAATTCTTCAGCTCTTCTTCCTGGGTTACATCCCAACGTCTCTTCAGTAAGGTCAGCTTTGTGTAGCCTTCCTGATACCTATTGGAGAGGGAGTTCATCTTTTCCCTTTCATTGCTAATGTCTATCTCGTAGCGATTCCATTTGGCCGTAAGGTCAGCCAATAGCCAGAGGGTATATCTTGTCGAATCTGAAGGTAGACTATCGTTCCGCAAATCCTCATATTCTTTAGAAACTTCAAGATATTCATCGTAAAGTCGGGTGGAGCTCCTGGAAGATTTAAGGTAGGCTTGAATGGTTTCAAGCGCTGAAATGGATTCTTCGATGTAGTTGTTGACTCCTTCGGTATCGAAAGGTGTTCTTGATACAGAATCAGTAGGAATTATTTGTTGGGCGCTCGATGCAAAAGCAAAGAGGATGAAAGCAAGGCTTAACCAATACCTCATATGGTGTTCTTAATGTTTACTCAATATAAGAACAATGAGAATATTACCTGAGACCAAAAACAATAGCCCTGTGGA
Organism: uncultured Limnohabitans sp.; assembly: GCA_964562785.1. Taxonomy (GTDB): domain Bacteria; phylum Bacteroidota; class Bacteroidia; order Cytophagales; family Cyclobacteriaceae; genus Algoriphagus. Next base: position 12,875 of record CAZLUY010000752.1, read on the forward strand.
GAGCCTTAATTAGGGAGCTTTATTCCCGAATTTCTATGATGGTCTCGACTTCACAGGCGAGGTTCCAGGGAATGGAACCCATTCCCATTGCGGACCGTGCATGTCTACCCCGATCTCCAAAAACCTCAATCATCAAATCAGAATAGCCGTTAATCACGGCGGGGTGTTCCGTGAAATCTGTCGGAGCGTTCACCAGCCCTAAGACCTTGACCACGCGAACCACTTTATTCAGGTCTCCAATTTCATCCTTGAGTACTGAAAGATGCCTAATTGCAGTTAGTCGTGCTGCTTCGTATCCTTCTTCGATAGTTAAATCCTGACCTACTTTTCCGGTGATTCTTGTTCCATCTGCTGTTATGGGACCATTGCCTGAAAGGAATATTAGATTCCCACTTCTGGTGGCCTGCTCTATTTGCACACCTGGGGGAAGTTCACTTTTGACCAGCCCTATACCCAGTTCCGCAATTCTTTCCTCTACATCATAATCATACAATTCAGGTTGACAGGATGAAAGAAGAAGGCCAATTAAGAAGAAAAGGGTGAGTCTGTACATCTTATGGATTTGCTATTTCAAATATTGATAATGGGGTGAAAAAACTGTTTATAAGCTATTAGTCTACACCTTATCCTGCCTGAGAATCTTTTCCATTTTGCGCCCTTTAGCAAGTTCATCGATCAGCTTTTCCATTTGCCTGCATTGCTTGTACAGCAAGAACTCTTCTTCGATCTCCTCAATTCGATAGCCACAAACTACCCCTTTGATCATATGAGCGTTTGGGTGGATTTTAGCTCCATCAAAAAACTGTCTGAAGGTGGATTTGTCTTTTATGAATGAGTCTAAGGCATTTTTATCATAACCAGTAAACCATTCTATGACCTGATCTAGCTCCTCTTTTGATCGGCCATTTTTTTCAAGTCGATTCAGATAAAGAGGATAAATTGATCCAAAGATCATTTTTCCAACCTTCTCATTCTTTTCCGGTGTAACTTTCATAGTGCTCATCGTGGCGAAGGGTTAGGTTCTGGTTACAAATTAAAGTATTGAGGATTTTTAAAAACCACTTTTTTCATAGAGATCTTCATAGCTAAACATATCATGAATATCCTGAATTGCCTGTTTTTTATCTTCTTGACCCTCATAATATTTCTGGGAGATTAGAAATCCAATGAAGTAGCCCAAATCCGGCGGGTATTCCTTTTTTTGACGGCTCCAGTTCCAAACCCACTTTGGTCTTACTTTCCTGACATCCTCCTTTAAATCAATTTTCCATGAGTTGATGAGTTCTTGTTGATTGGCATATCCATAGTTGTAGGTATTGTCATTCCCTTTTTTTCCAGTGATGACGTATGCGATGAAATTGCAGCTACCTTCATCTAAACTAACTCTGATTAATGAACCGCTTACATATTTCACAGGCCTTGAAACATGAACCTGCTCATGAACCCAGAGCCTATCAATATTAGCATAAGGCTGCATTCCAAACGAATCAACACCGTCGAATTCTATCCCTTCCAGACCTAAAACATTTTTCTGGATCTCGATAATAAAACCTTCCTCGGTGCGGGTGCCTCCATGTTTGCCCTGGCCAATTACGAAATAGGTGGGCTTAAATTGTGGCTTTTCAATTAGCTCGTCAAACGCAAGAAGAAGATCCCTCATTTTTGAAGAATCACGTCTGATTATATCAGTTTGCAAGCTGACGTCTAATAGAAATGAATAGTTATCCCTTACATAAGCACTGAAATCTTCAGAGTTAAGACGATCTTTCTGAATAAGTGCTTTCAGTCCCTTTGAGCCTTTGTCGAAATATTCTTTTTGAATTAAGTCTGAATTGATTTCATCAGGCGCATAATTTTGGAGGATTTTCCTAATGTTTTCCATGTCGTCATAAACAATAGGAACAGATTTAGGATCAATTGAGAAATCCATCGCGTAGCTACCAATAGCGCTACTTAATAAGGCTAGCAAAGAAATTGTCTTGGATAGATTCTTTAACCTAAATTTCATTTGTAAAAGATTAATGCACTTAGCGAGAAGCTTCAAGCCGGTCTGATTATTTTATTTAAAGAAAGTCAAAGCGCAAAATAGCTTGCTTTTAAAGTAATATTTAATCTCCTGAATGAGCCTAATGGCTTATAATTATTCTCATCCTGGCTATTGGGGTCTGGATAAATTCGAAGATGGGATCATTCTCAGAGACGGGGAATTTTTCCCATTGACGGTTCAAAGCATCGGCCTTAGGAGAATAGATGATTACGGAATCCAAGCGCTTTTTACTGAATCTTTGTAGTGAGTCAAGTTCAATGGAATGCTCCTCAGCATCATCGTATCGGGTGACATATATTCCATTACTTTGATTTCCAAGAATGTCCAATTCGGGCAAGGTAATTACCGACCAAAACCATCCTTCCATTCGAAATGGTTTCTCAGCCATAATCCCCAAATCCAGTAATTTTTGATACGCAATTGAATCAACTAATTGGGTGGTAAAAACCATTTCAGTAGGTTCAGTGGAAGTCCATGTGGAATCGAAGTAGGTCTTAATATCCAACACTGCGTTCGATAAAAGAAGCCCTCCTGATGCATACCCATCTCCTTCATAAAATTCCCAGAATACGGGTAGATCATAAAGTCTTTGTAGAGAGTCAATGGTTTTTTCCGGATCAGGTGTAACGATATTCACCTTGTAAAACTGAAATTGATTTTCGCTTTCCCGCTTGACACAGCCTATTACCAAATAGGGAAGAAGGATAATTACCGCAATTCCTTTTACTCTCATCGGACCAAAAAATGTTGAAAGAATATATCTATTTCTATTCAGAGATGCTATTCCCTCACATAAAGTGGATAATCCTTCTTAGCAGCCTTGACTTTTTCGAGATCAACTTCGATGGTTATAAATGGGCTTTTCTCGTTAGTTTTTCCCAGAAGCTTTCCATCTCCTGGCTGGGCAATCCAGCCAGTTCCACCCCATTCAAAGCCGTTAGTAGAAACTCCAGACCGATTGGCGCTGAGGCAATAGCAGCCGCCAATAACCGCGGATGTCTGACCACACCTGACCCATTGTTCTATGGATGATTTTCCGGATGCCCTGGGTACTAGTAGAAACTCAGCTCCATCTAGTCCATACTTTCTGGCGTACTGTGTAAACCATACTTCTGTGCAGAGCAAAAAGCCAATTTTGATCCCTTCGAATTCGATGATTTCAAAACTCTTTTCCTCTCGGTCAAACCAGGTTTCTTCATAAAACTCTTCCTCCTCGGGAAAGAAGTATTTGGAATGGACTCTACGATGACCACTCTTCTTTGACCAGACATATGCAGCATTCAGGAATTTGCCTTCCTTGATTTCTGGCTTGGTGTAGGCTACGATTGCATCTCCAAACTCATCCAGCCTTTGAATCCATTCTTGATGAATCTCAATTGCTTGCTTTTTGGCATTTTCATCCACCTTGGGTTCACTGGCAATCCAAGGGTGAAATGGCATTTCTGGCAATAAGATTAGTTCGCTTTTGTGTGTTCTGCAATGCTCAACTAAGCCTTCCCAGTCTTCCTTTAATTGGATAAGGTCATTGCTTAGTTGACAAACGGTGACTTTCATTTTTTCCGAGCTTGAGGATTGTCAATTTAGAAAATGAAATTAAGCTTATGAACTCTAATACAATTACAGCTTGAACTTAACTCAATTGATTTCTTGGAGATAGAAATTACCTTTGACCTATTGACCATTCTCAGCACATTTGACCTATGAACAAAAGGCTTCCATTTCTTTTCCTATTCACCTTTTTGATTTCCCAATGCTTTGCTCAGCAAAAGACTACCTATACTATTTTTGACAGCAAAGGCAAGAAGGTTTCCTACAAGAAATTCATCAAGAAGATCAAGGAGAACGATGTGATCCTTTTCGGCGAGTATCATAATAATCCGATTTCCCATTGGATGCAGGTGGAGCTAACCAAGGAACTGGATCAAAATGGTCCACTCACTTTGGGAGCAGAGATGTTTGAGAGAGATAATCAGGCTCCATTGAATCAATACCTCTCGGGTGAAATTGATGCCAAAGCTTTGGATACTCTAGCTCGCTTGTGGCCCAATTATAAGACGGATTATGCGCCAATAGTGAACTATGCGAAGGCTAATGATATCCCGGTAATCGCTACGAATATCCCAAGGAGATATGCAGCAAAGGTGAACAAGGAAGGTGGTTTTGAAGCCCTAAATAGTTTGTCTGCCGAGGAGAAAGAATGGGTTGCTCCTTTGCCGGTAGAGTTTGATGCTGAGCTTCCTCAATACAAAGGCATGTTTGAAATGATGGCCGGGCATGGTGGTTCCATCGATATGGTCAAGGCTCAGGCAATCAAAGATGCGACCATGGCCTATTCTATCCTAGAGAATCATACCGATGATCGCACCTTTCTTCATTTGCATGGGTCGTTTCACTCAGACTTTTTCGAGGGTATCCTCTGGTATCTTCAGCAAGCCAATCCTGGCTTAGCTTATGGAACCATTTCCACCGTTGAACAAGAGGACATCACCAATTTGGCTGAAGAGCATCTGGGTAGGGCTGACTTTATTATTTGTGTAGATTCAGACGTAACTAAGTCATACTAATCTGACTTTAACCTCCTCTGATTTTAACGTCTGAGTTCTTCCATATCGCGGATGATTTCGTCGAGTTTCCGTAAGTCTTCACCGTAGACCAGACCTAAATCCCAATCGTAGATTTTCCCTCCGAAAAAGGAAATGATTAACATCAGTATGGTCAATGCGATAATCAACATGACCGGCACACCGTAGAAGAGGCTTAAGTCTGGACTGATTTCCAATAGCTCATTTACCAGCAATTGGCCGAGGAATTCCCCATCAAAGTCAAAAAACCAGAACCCAACTACTGCTGATATAAAGAAAACGGGATAACAGAATGTCGCCATTTTCCTATTGACTGAAATCTGTTTAGACAACCAGCTATTGAAGGCGGTCAGGTAATCATAACTACTACCCGTCTTTTCAATTTTGTCCAGGCCTTTTGAGAGCTTTTTATTTACCAAAAGGATCACTCCCATAGTCAAGGCAAAGCCTATTCCCATAATTGGAATACCAATAAAAACACAAAGTATCAGAAGCGTGCTTGCGCCAATTATGATAGCTATCTCATTGGTTTTAAACATTCGCTTTAGCTTATCAATCAGGTGAATCGATTTCTGGTTATACAGATCGTTGATTTTAGGTGCGGGAAGAGTTTCATTTTCCAGAAATCCCTCTTTCCAAATAGTTTCAATTGACTTTTCCATTAAGTAGTTTCTTTAGTCGTTCTTTAATTCGTTTAATGCGCACCCCAATATTGTTTGGGTTGGTGCCGATGATGTCAGCGATTTCCTGATAAGACTTTTCCTCCAGGTAAAGTAGAATTACCCCTCTGTCCACTTTGGATAGTTTCCGAATGGCGCCATACAATTCATTTAGAGATTCATCAGAGAAGGCGTCATTTTCCTCTGATATTTCTTCAGGAATTGAATCGGAGTCCAGCTTCTGAGGGTTCGTTCTCTTTTCCTTTTTGAGTAGGGTCAAACACACATTCAGGGAAAGCCTATACACCCATGTTGACCATTCGGATTGCTCACGGAAGTTCTCCCTACTTTTCCATATCTGCAGGCAAACCTCCTGATAGTAATCTTCGAAATCCTCGTTGGTATTGGTGTATGCCCGGCAGATCTTGATAATGATCGCCGAGTAAGGCAAAATAGAGGATGTGTAAAATTCGCTGCTCACTCTTTTTTCTTGATTAGTGGCTAAAAAGGAATTTCATTACACCTTAGCTCAAATTTTTTTCAATTGCACTTTTGCCTCTATAGTTTGTAGTAAGTATTACTTCCTTTTTGCCTCTTCATAAAGGGTTCCCGCTTCGTAAATATGCAGTTCCGTAACCTTGTTGTCTGATTCCAGAAACTCATAAACCACATTCTCATAATTGAGGTAGAACATGTGTTCTGACTGTGGGAAAAGAAGTTTAGACCATACAGCTTCCCCATTGGCTATGTCGGTTACTCGTAGGAATTTCCCTTCTTTTTTTATGTTGACTATGCGGTCGGGTAGGGTATAGTCGCCAACATATTCATTCAGTACTTCATCTGATAATTCTACTTCCGCCAAATGTTGATGGTCATAGCTGATCACCCGCGTGAGCTTCCACTCGTCGTTTATCTTTTTCCATAAGGCAGTGAATTTGCCAGAACCGATTACCTTCTCAGTTCCATCAGGGATTTGCAAGTAAAAGAGATGATCGGCGAATTCAAGAGCACCAAAATTATCCATGGGAAATACTTTTAAGCTTCCTTCTTTAAGTTCCCTGCGGAGTGGCTGTCTATTCCTTTGTTCTTCTCCACAAAAGATGGACATATCCGACATTTCATCATCCTTGGAGGCTGTAACCCCTGCCACATCGTGAAAGAATTCGAAATCCTCAGATAAGTAGAAACTATACTTCTCAAGATCACAGGCATTTTGAGCTGAAAAGTAAAGGCTGTCCATTTTGGCTATTTCCTTATAAAGGGTGCCGGTGTCTTGGGCATAGGATGTAATTGAAAAAACTAGAAGGAGGATACTTGGTCCTATCTTTTGAAAAACTCTCTTCATCGCAAAGGGTGCTTTGTGCAATGAATAAGATACGGAATTTCAAACTCAGTATTCTGCTCTTAGTTTAGGATATCGGTTCCAAGAAGATTCATGTCCAGATCATACCAGATTTTCTTGGTTGGAAGGATCATACCATTCACATTCCGACTTCCTTCATTAAAAACAATCTCTCCACCAGATCCATCATTCTTCACGAACTTGAAGCCTTCCAGATAGTAAGACTCCCGATTGATGTAGAAGTCGTAGTTTTCTGCCTCATAGTTGATGTGGATCACATAAACCGGAATTTCATTAATGGTTTCTTCTTCGAATTCCTCTTGAAGCATCACTCCGGGATCGAAGAATTTGGAAGACATCCCCCAGATGTAGGGATAGAAGTTATAGGTCCACTGGTAGGAATCGCAGTTTGATCCCTCATTATGATCAATACATCCATTGGGGCCATATTCCAGATGGACCCCACGATAAAGATTATTGTATTCAAAAGTCTTGGAGGCATTATTCATTTTGAGCTGAATTACCTCCTCATTGTTGTCACTAAAGACGCTCTGACTGGTCAGTTCGATTTCCAGATTTTGACCGTACCACGAGTCCTTGCTGTCATGATACATCTGACATCTTCGTGCAATTTGTTTACTTGTAATCTCTGTTGAATCAGGTGAGCAGGAGGCGATTAGACATAGGATGACTAGTAGAAAGGCTGGGTGTTTCATAGTCTTAATAAGAAAGTGAAACCTTGGCTTTCTATCAATCTCTCTTGGATTAGCGGCTTATTTTATCCTTTTGTAATCTACTTTGGCCAGTGAGGGACCTTCACTATTGGGATCTAAGTAAAGTTCATTGCCTGCCATTAGGGTGATTTCTTTTTTATCTCCTTTGACGCAGTCCATGGTTTCCAGTACTTCACCATTCCTTTGGATTCTGATCGAAAAAGTTCTTTCTCCTACATTCTTGACAATGGCAATGCAATCTTCTCCATCATAAGGATTGATCGTTGCATCCTGTCCTGGACCTTTACCTGTCATAATCATGCTTTGCTGATTATCCAGTTCGATAACAATGGCATTTGATGAACAAGCCTGGAGGATAAAAAGAAGGAGTAAAAAGCTCAATGCGTTTTTCATGGTCTTAGTGTTTCTCGCTTTTAGATACGACTAAGGTTCAGTCTTTGGATTTTTCTCCGACCTATTCAATAATCTGAATTAGGTCAATGGTTTTAGAGCTACTCGTTCCATCTCCTATAATCCTTAAAGTATGTTGCCCCGGCTCGAGGTCGTTATGCTCAAAGATCTTTACATAGTGCTGTCCATACTCCTGATCTGAAAAGAGGCTAAATTCTCCCATTTCTTCACCATCCAATTCTATCTTCACTTTGCCGCCATCAAGACTTCTATAGGCAAAATAGGCCACTGCCGTTCCCTCAAAGCTCAGAGTAGCTTCACAATTTTCATAGCCTTTGGTTAGTGTGGCTCCAGATGCATTCCATTGGTAAGGTATCACCTCAAAGCCTTTATAGGTCCAAGCAAGATCACTATCTTCTAAGATTCTCCATGGAACAATTGTAGGCGTTAATTCCACTTTGCTTAGTATTTTATCTGGCTTTGGAATTATCCATGAGTCTGGAGAAACTTCACCACCCATTTTTTCTGCAACAATTTTATCGATTATGGCTATTCCCTGATTCGCCATTTCTTCAAAGGAGTCAACCTTGATCGGAAGGTTGGGTCTGGTTCTTTCGATATTATAATCCTCCGAAAGTTTATGCCCTTCAAAAATCTGTTTGAGAGCTTCGGCTCCATAGAGTAATCCTAGCATCCCGCCCCATGTTGCGGTTGGATTATCTGAGTCCCAGCCAGAGAGTGTTCCTATTTTCACAGTTTTCTTGAAATCAGCTTCTCCATAAAAGAGGCTGACCATGGATGCAGCGAAATTGATTCCTGCATCCCATGCATATTTATAGACATAACCACCGTTACTATTTTTCTGGTAGCGTTCATAGACTTTATCCCTGGTCTTCTCCCAGTTTTCATAGTCCGGATTAGCCTCATATTCCTGTTTGACAAAATCATACATGTCTGCGATGTAGGACCAGTCAGGGATTCTTTTTCTAGCTTGATTTGCCATCCAGAAAACCTGCTCTTTTGGGCTAAGATCCTTATCAACTCTGGATACCAAGGAATACATGATAATGTAAAATTCAGCTGCCCATTCCGCATGCATATAAGCTGTAGTCCGAACGGGTAAATGGCCTATTTCCAAAGCTACATCAGGTCTTCCTGGAGCAAGTGCTCCAAAAATCTCAGTAGTCAACTGGGCATCAATCATATCCCACATGGGATTATTTTCCGGCAAAGAAGTATTGGGTGGAACAGCGCCGTTCTGCATTTGCCCAGAGGCAGCTAGATTGGATACCCATAAGAGAGGGAGGTCAATGTAATTATTCCAGGTCTCGGCTATTTCTTCCCCAGTCAAACTCGTGGTTTCATAATGGGTCATCGCGTGCTGGTAGATGTATTCGATGTCTGTATCGTCATCCGCACCCCATGGATTCATCCCTAGTTCGAATTGAAGCAAGGTATTATCCTTAATTTCTAAATCATCTCTTCCCTGATTCGTGCCCCAATCAGCATCTGTAAAAAATGGAGCGTCACTTCTTTGGTTTTCTGTTTTGAGACCGGTCCAATTTGCGATACAACTTCCTAACCAAAAGCCCTTGAGTTGATCGTGGTATTGAGCCTTATCTATGGTTAGTGAATCTGGCTCCGAACAGGAAAGAAGGAGTCCGGCAATAGAAAGAAGTATAAAAGGTCTCAATTTGATTGGCTGGATGATTTGGATAGAAATCTACCAATCAGTTTGAACAGTAGCATAAATAGGATCATAATAATTAAAAGAATCACAGAGTTTAAAGCGACTCTTGCTGGTCCCAAATCACTTACGTCGATAAAAAAATATGGGTAGTAATCTACCATCACACCTCTCAAAATTACTAGTGTTATATAGACCAAAGGGTAGGCAAGCCATTTAAAAAGTAAGGAATTTGAGACTCTTAATTTATCTTCATAAAGAAACCAGAAAACCACTGTCATAACAGGAATCAGCGTGTGATTGATCTCGCTGGCAATTAATTGTAGTCCTTCAAATTCAGGAGCTAATACAAAATGAAAGACCAGACCTACAATGCATAGGAATGAAGCTAATGCTGTAAGAGTCCCCGCTTTATCAAATAGTTTGATGTCCGGAATTTTTGGTCTTAATGCATGATAAGTGAAGAAGAGGGTCGCTATAAAATTGGTTAGGATGGTGAAATAACTGAACATAACAATGAGCGAAACCATAAGTGAATCGTCACCGTCAATGATTTTTAATTTGAAATTTAGGGCAAGGGCTAACCATCCTGCAATAGCAAGAATGGCCGAAAGCGTCTTTTTCATTTGCTCGAGTTTAGGCTGATGGAGGGCAACTATTGTGTTTGGGGCAATAGTTTAATTATCAATAAGTTAATGATTTTCCTCGGAAGACGAGTGTCATTTGGTGAGCCAAGAATAAATAAAAAAAGGAAGCCCATAGGACTTCCTTTTTCCAAAAATCAACCAATCGTTTTTACTTATTTTTCTTCTTTTTTACTTCAGTTCCTTTTTTCAAGGTGATGACTACGACTCCGTCCTTTCCCCTTTCACCGTAAGCTGTTTCTGCTGATTTATCCTTTAGTACACTGATGCTTTCGATGCTGTCTGGATCAAGATCAAACTCTTTGGAGGATTCACCTATAAATTCTTCTCCATCAGACTTCACAACGAATAAAGGCTGGTTGCCTGATTCATCAGAATTCATTCGAATCATTACCTTATTGTTTTTAGAGTCTGGATAAATCGTTGAGAAACCCGAGGTAACTCCAGTAGCTACTTTGCCATTCACAATTTTGATTTGACTATCAGAATCGGTGTTGTAGAAGTAAGAACCACGAACCACCGTGATGCTCTCCTTAAGCGTTTCGATTTGATCATCGTTTAGCTCACTCTTAATCGCTACAAGGGCTTCAAGCTTTTTCTTTTTCAGTTCATTCTCCAGAGCAAGAACCTTATCCATCTGCTGCTGAACAGCACTGGCATTGGGTTTATTCTCGGAAAGCATTTCTCTAAGTTTTTTAGTTTCGTCATCAAGGTCCCATTTCAGCGTAGAGAATTCCCCAGCAGTTTCGGCGTGAATTTTTTTGATAGCATCCGCCTGCGCATCTGTCAAATCAAGTTGATCACGTTTTTCCATGATCCGATCGGCAGAATATAGGTTACTCTGGAAAATGTCATCTGGAGCGGTGAAGCCACTTTTCTTCGTAAAGCTGGTGACTTGCTGTGCTTGAGCGACTCCTGCCAACAAGGCGAAAGAGAGTAGTAAGGCAATTTTTTTCATTGTATTGGTATTTGGAGGGTAGTAGAAATAGTTGGTTTAGTATGATGTGAGTAGGGCACTTGTGGGAGATTCCCAGGTGTCCATATATGTAGTTTCTTCAATAGTGAATAGCTGTTGATTATCTTCTGTTTCTTCAAGACTAATGATGAGTACTTCGGTAGGAGCATCGACTACTACTGGCTCCGGCCAAATCATCGGAGCAAATAGAAATAGAGAAGCGGCAATTCCCAGACTAAGCCATACTGGCGTCATATTCGATTTTGGCTTTGGCTTTCCTTCGAATTCTGGGATTTCTAATAATTGGTCTTTGACTTTCAGTTCGTCAAAAAACAGCTGCAATTCTGGGTCTTTTTCCATCTCAAATTTGTTCCTGAGTTTTCAAAATCATCTGTTTTAATCTTTTCTTACCGCGGTCGTAATGCGTTCGTACGGTACCGATGCTTACCTGAAGGACCTGCGCACAGTCCTCAAGCGTGAGGTGATGGTAAAAAACCATCAACAGAATCTGAGCCTGCATAGGAGAGAGCTGTTTGATCAGATTTTCGTAGTTCTCTCTTGGCTCGTCCAGTCCGGTTTCCAATTGTCCCATCTCTTGAAGACTATCAAGAGATTCCATCGGCATACCTTTTTTGAACTGGTCAATGGCTGTGTATCGGATCACAGAGAAAAGCCAGGTTTTTGGCGAGGACTTTCCGCTGAATTTTGCTTTGCCTTCAAGGATTTTTAGATATACCAGCTGGAGTACATCCTTGGCTTGATCGTCATCAAAGGAGCAGCACTGGCGAGCCCATAGATAGGCATCTTCATGGTGCTGTTGCAAAATATGTTCAAGACCGACACTTGTCATTTTACTCCTTTGTCTTCAATACGGGGAAATATATGACAGGGTGAGAATATTTTTTTTCTACCCATAAAAAAAGGCCCTTGAAAGGCCTTTGATTTAAAGAATTTTAAGCAAATGCTTAAGAACCAGCTAAAAGATAAACTGCCGCAGCCAACGCACCACCTGCCAAAGGACCCATGATTGGAATCCAGGCATATCCCCAGTCTGTTGGGCCTTTACCTTTAATTGGAAGAAGCTGGTGCATCAGTCTTGGTCCAAAGTCTCTAGCAGGGTTTATGGCGTAGCCTGTTGTTCCACCCAGGCTGAGTCCAATCACCCAAACCAGAAAGGCTACTGGTATTGCTCCAAGAGAACCCATACCAATTGGAGTCTGATTGGCATCTTCCATCTCCACACCTGTAGTATAAAGGATTGCAAGAACGAGCACGAAAGTCCCTAGAAGCTCAGAAAGGAAATTCAATTTATTATTCCTTATGGCAGGGGCTGTTCCGAAAGGTCCGGCAAGAGTTGCTGGGTCAGTTTCTTGTTCATAATGATCCTTATACATCAGCCAAGCCAAACCTACGCCAAGCATAGCTCCTCCAATTTGCGCCAATACATAGCCGGGAGCCAAGGCCCAGTCAAATTGTCCAGCTACTCCTAAACCAACCGTAACAGCCGGAGTAAGATGAGCACCACTATGTGGTACAGCAACAACGACACCTGTGAATACAGCCAGAGCC
>CAZLUY010000753.1:0-7256 GCA_964562785.1 uncultured Limnohabitans sp.
GACTATATGGATTACCTGATGGATGCCAGTGAGGCCTTATTCCCTACACGGTTTGAAGAATTTTGGAAAGGAGATTATACAGATTCATCCTTCGGTGGAGAGATGATCCCTCTTGATTTCGATAAGCTCAAATCGGATCAAGAGTACCTCTACTTTTTAAAAACTCAGAGAAATCATATAGGCTGGATGATAGAAAAACCCTTGGAATCTGCCAGGCCAAGAATTGAGTCCCTTATACAGGAAATTGACAATGAGATTTCCTTGCTCGAACAATAAACAGAGCTAACAAGAACGTGATCAAATTCTTTAGACATATCAGACTAGCACTTCTCAATCAGAATCGATTCGGTAAGTACTTGCTTTATGCCCTTGGTGAGGTTTTTTTGGTGGTAATTGGGATCTTGATCGCCCTTTACATCAACAACGCCAATGAATTCAAAAGCCAGCGTCAAAAAGAGCTTGCACTACTCACCGAAATGAGTAAAAACCTGCAAAATGACCTAAAAGATCTTGATTACAATATCAAAGGGAGTGCTGAACGCATTTCAGCCAATGAGGTCATTTTAAAAGCTTTACAAGAGCGGATCCCTATGAATGATTCATTAAAGCCACACTATGGGAACATCCATGGGAATTTTCAATTTTCCAGCAACACATCGGCCTGGGAAAATCTTAAATCTGTTGGCATGGATCTGATTTCTAACGATTCACTTAAAAACAACATCTCCAATTTATATTCAACTCGATACTCATACATCGATAATGTTACTCAAAGAGTAGATGATCGCTTTCAGTGGGAAACTTTTTACCCACAGTTCCTTGACCAGATCGATGTAGATCAATTTTGGGTTGCTGCAGCCCCTCTTAATCACACTGCCTTAATGGACAATCATAAATTCCATGAAACACTCAAGATGAACCTGTTTATACGCCATTTCATGCTAGATCTTTATTCAAAGGCTCAAAAGGACGTGAATTCTTTGCTATCAGATATAGAATCACACATTCAAACTCTGGAGAAATAGTAAATGATAAAATTCTTCAGACATATCAGGCAGGCACTTTTCAATCAGAATCGATTTGGAAAATATCTGCTCTATGCATTTGGTGAGATCATCTTGGTGGTCCTTGGAATCCTTATAGCATTAACATTGAACACCTGGAAGGAAGAAGCGAAGAAGGCCGAACAGGAGAAAAACTACCTAAGTCGCCTTTTATCTGATAACCAGCAAGATCTAACCAATTTCCAAAAGTACATTGATGACCTGGATAAGGGTAGGTCAACGGTCACTGCTCTTTCTGAGGCATTTAATGATAATAACACTCCTGATTCAATCCTTATTTTTAAAGCGAACGAATACTTTACATATGGGAGCATCTTCCCCATTTTCGCTTCATCTCAATCTACCTTCGAAGACCTTTCAAGTACGGGTAACCTTACGATTATTTCTAATGCTGAATTGAGGGACAAGATTGTTGGGCATTATGCCGAACATGATCGCATGGCCGAACGAATCAAAATTGATAATGACTGGGCCTTGGCCTTGGATGGTCCTTTTGCTCTTCAGAATAAGGCCTTGGAATTTGAGCCAAGCACAACTTTCTTATTTCCAAAAAGGAGTACTGCCTCCATGGCCCAGGAATTAAGAAACAAAAAGGGGGATTACTTAAACTATGCCGCTGCACATTACTGGATAAACTCCGATGCCATAGCAGAATTCGAAAAACTGCTAGAGAAAACTGAGGTGCTCATTGATTCTTTGGAGAAAGAGCTTAATCAAAAGAAGTAAAATGATCAAATTTTTCCGAAATATCAGAGAAGCACTTCTCAATCAGAATCGATTTGGCAAGTACCTACTTTATGCCATTGGTGAGATTTTATTAGTTGTGATAGGAATATTCATCGCCCTGTCTTTGAATAATTGGAATGATAACCGAAAACAGGAAGCAAAGGCCAAGGTCATTTTCAAGGATATCTTAGAAGAAATAAATAATGACCTAAAAAAGATCAATGAATTCAGCTCAAAAAATCACACCAAGGACTCAGTAATATTTCGAATTCTGAATGGGATGGTGACTAGGGAGGATTATGAAGCAGACCCGCAAAGCAGTCTATTCAAGGTCACTATTTTTTATAGCGACGTTACCGTCACACGAAATGCTTATGATCATCTGCTGGAAACAATGGGAGAAATCCCAGAATCCTTAACCCCTGCATTAGAAATGCTTGATGATTTATACAGTAATTATTACCCCAATATTTTGAATGGTAATGAATTTATGCTCGAACTGTCGAAAGATAATATAACCTATCGGACGGAGAATTACGATTGGTTTTCGGCCACCGATGAAGATCACCTAAATCAACAAATTGATTATTATTTAAATAGTCCAAGATATAAAAACAAGGTCCGCCAGTATCAACTTTATGGTATCCAAAATCATTTTAGATTCGCATTTCGGTATAGACAGAAGGCCCTCGATGCCTACCGGGAAATTGCGCAAATTTTAGGCGAAGATCCGCTACCACCGGTTTTAGAGTTATATCCTGATTCTAAATGGATAGGCGATTTTACGGTGGATGGAATTCAAGGATTAATTGTAACTGCTTATGAAAAAGAGGGTCGGTTCTTCATCAAAAACAATGGAGATGAAAATACATACGAGTATTTCTGGTATGAAGAAAATCAGCTTGTCACAGAGGAGCTAGAATTCATCACCCTTACTTATGAAAATGGAGACACTCTATACAAATCTCACCAAAGGACTTACAGGGGGCTAGCAGAATAATTACCAATGAGATGATCAAATTTTTTAGACATATCAGGCAGGCACTTCTCAATCAAAACCGATTTGGGAAATATCTGCTATATGCTCTTGGGGAGATTATTCTGGTGGTAATCGGAATACTAATAGCCGTAGGTATCAATACGGCAAACGAGAACCGAAAAGAGCAAATTGCCGAGGAGGGCTACATTCAGAATATTATTCGAGACCTGAATAGCCAACTTAAGTCTATATACTTTCAAAAGATTCAAGAATTGGAATTTTTCCATTCTTCTCAAATGATTCTCGATTCCTACCACAATGCTGATGAGCTAATCATGGATAGCTCATTTTTTCATAATGCCACAATCCTAACCGTCCGTAGGACCTTCGTGATTGATGACCCCACATACACAGACCTTATTTCTTCTGGTAACATCGAACTCATCAAAACGCCTGGGATAAAGGATGCTATCATCCAGTATTATCAAGAGCTTGAGCGCTTGGGGACAGTAATCCAAAACAACAATACCTTTCTCGTGGATCGAGGTTATGTGCCGGTCTACAGAAAGATTGGTTACTTTCCTATTAGTCCCTTCGAAAAATCAGTATCCTTTGAGGCGTTGCTTGAGTCAACCAATTACAACCCGAAGCTTCTCGAACTTTCCTCACGTATGCAGAAATTGGCCCGGGAAAATCTTAGCAATGAGGATGAGCAGGTATTTATCAATGCCTTGACCCAAAGACATTTTGTTGCTGTCGGGCATTTGGCCTTTATGACGGATTCTGAAAAGAATACCAATGCACTGATTGAATTATTGACCGAATACAGTCATGATTAAATTCTTTAGACAAATCAGGCAAGCACTTCTCAATCAGAATCGATTTGGGAAATACCTGCTATATGCTCTTGGAGAAATATTTCTAGTGGTTATCGGGATTCTTATTGCCCTCCAGCTAAACAACCAGAAGGAGATCCGCGATGACAAGAATTTTGAAATCGAAATTTTAAAAGAAATCAGGACTAATCTGAAGGCAGATTTTAAAGAAATTACGCACGACTTAGGCTTGATGGAAGATTTAAATAAGGCCTGCATATCCATCAGAGATCATTTAACTCATTATGATGAACCAACAGATTCATTGATCGTCAGTGCTGCTCTTTTGAGACTTACCCCTCATTTCAGTCCCATTACGAGTGGTTATACATCACTTCAAGCCAGGGGCGTAAAACTGATAATAAACGACAGTTTAAGAAATGCTATTTTACATCAGTATGACATGCTTTACCCATATTATCATACTTATGAAGAAGAACGCAGCAGGTTCCACGCACTAAATATCGAACCTCAAATCATTGAATACTTTGAAATGAACTATGATGAAACTGAAAGTCGTAGTTATTTGGGAATGTTCTTTCATATCAGTCAAGATGATTATTTAAGATTGCAAAAAGACCCAAAGTTCCCGAAGCTATTAAAGGCTATTTCCTTTGAAAATACTATTACTCAGGATCGAGGAAAACAAGTTCAAAATAGTATTCAGGACTTGATCAGATTAATTGATCAAGAATTGAAAAAAATCGAATGATCAAATTTTTTAGACATATCAGGCAAGCTCTTTTGCAACAAAACCGAATTACCCGATACCTGATCTATGCCTTGGGAGAAATAATTTTGGTAGTGATAGGAATTTTGATTGCCTTAGAATTCAACAACCTGAATGAGCAAAGGAAACAAGCTGATTCAAAAATGGCCTTTACGATAGCCATTCTCATCGACCTTCAAAAGGACGTCAGACAATTGCAGAGATATAACGAGGTAATGATTGAAGATCTCAAGCTTCAGAACCAGCACATTGATAGAATGCGAGCTCCACATGCTAACGTTGACACCCTTATTAAAATAGCCCGATATGAGCACAACCCCTATTATGACCCTGGCACTGCTTTGAATACGAGTGCATACGAATCGGTATTGAATACAGGATCTTTTGAAATTTTAGATTCCTGGCTCCAAGAGGGATTACTTAATTTAAATGCGATCCATCTTGAATCTATGACCGTGATCGAATATGCCTTGGAACATCATAAAGTGATCTTTACGGATTATGACAAAGATTTTCTTCTACGAAATAGTGAAGATGAAAGGTTAATGAACGAAAAAATGACGGATGAATTTTGGGAGAATATTCCAAAAAAGGAGATCCAAAGGAGATTCATGGGTGTGTTTGAATCCAAGTATTTGATGCAGGAATTTATTGTCAATAGAAGACAAAACATCCTCACAGAAACAGAAAACCTAATCAGCAAAATTCATTCAGTCTACCCTGAACTCAATGCTCCAGAATGATCAAATTTTTTAGGAATATCAGAAAGGCACTTTTAGAACAGAACCGCATGACCCGATATCTAATCTATGCGTTGGGAGAGATTTTTCTGGTTGTGATAGGAATTTTGATTGCCCTCTTTATCAACAATCTCAATCAAGAATGGCAACTAAAGAAAGATCAATTGTCATCGCTGAAACTATTATCTGCTGAGTTGAACAACAACTATGATGAGTTTAATTATGCCTGGCAATTCCACCAAAAAAGAGATAGCGCGATCAAAATCCTACTCTTCCAGGACTTGACAAAACTTAATGTTGAAGCCATTGATGATTTATACGCTTTAGCTTTTTACAGCTTTCAACTTAATCCATCATTTAGCGCTTATGAGGCCGTTGTATCCACTGGGCAGATAAGAAATTTCAACAGTGATACACTCAAAATAATGCTGGCGGATTTTCGTGAAAGAGTCTTTGACTATAAGGATGGAGAAGACGATGCCTGGGAATACTCTCAAAATGAATTATTTGATTTTGAAGCAAACAATTCAAGTCAATTGACCGAGGTGAAATTCAATCTGCGAGAACGAACAGAGAAGGAAAAGGTGGAGGATAAAAAGAACTACCTAAACCTAATTAATACGCCTGTTTACAGAAACCACCTTTCTTTGACCTCCCTTCATTTGAAGGTCATTCTTCGCGATGCCATTGAACTGAATAAAGTCTTTAAGGATCTTCAAAAAGAAATGAACTTAAGTATTCAGAGACTTCAGGACTAAGATTGATATGATTCAATTTTTCCACCATATACAAAAATCAATTTTAAGCAGTGGTAGTATTACCAAGTACTCGTTTAAATGCCCTTTGACCGATCAGGGGTTCTTTAGATGAATAAATAAAACCCAAGCTTATATGGAAAGCATTTTCGATAACCTTCAAACCATCACCTTATTTTTCAATTTTATTGGCACCCTCGTCATTATAGCCTCCCTTTGGTATCTGGCGAAACAAACCAAGCTTACCAATAAAATAGCTGCTGGAGAATCAGAAAGAGAACTTTTTGACTCCTATAATGAAATTGTTCACAACTATTCTGATCTGGAAAGTATTGAGCTACTTCAACGTGCCTTCGCTGATTACCATGCGCTCAGTCTTGCAGAGAAAGCCAGATTTAATATGATTTACATAGTTCCTCATATCAATAATTTCGAGCAATTTTATCAGCTACACAGGCTTAACTTAATGAATGAAGCTCGGGTAGAAACTACACTGAATTTGGTCATCTCCATGCTCCGAACTCAAGGTGGTAAAGAAGCCTGGACAGAATTGCGACATGGCTTCAATCCTGAGATTGTTGCCTACATTGAAAAAAGATCCGAAAACAGTTCTGTCCCACCATTAAATGAAATTTTCCACTGGTTCCAGATCGAAAAGAAATAAAGGGTATGAATAATCTAGAACTAATCGGTCTAATAACTCAGATCATCGGGGCCGTGGCTGTGGTCATATCAATAGTATACCTAGCCAAGCAGATCAAATGGAATACTAAGGCCTTGATAGCACAAGCAAGCTTTGATTCTACCCATTCCTGGGCAACGACCAATGAGATACTTTCAGAAGTCCTGGTGGGAGATGTAGAATTCCAGGAAGGTAAGGAATCCAGAATCGCAAAAATGGCGGTCACCTTTTACGACCCCAAAGCAAAGGTTGATGACCTGGGCCTATCAGAATTTATGGCACTCACCCTTATTCACAGGGCACTTTTTCAAAAGCTAGAAGGGCAATATTACATGTATAAGCATGGACTACTTGAACCCGAAATCTGGCGCGTAAGAAGAAACTGGGCCCAATCCTTAGTAACCTTACCTATTCCAAAGCATTGGTGGGAAATAGAAGTTACCCAGACACTTTACTCAGAAGAATTCATTAAAATGATATCAGAAGGAGATAAAACTGATGTCTATGCCCCAGGAAAAGGGAATAGTTAAACTTGAAGAGTGATTTAGCCTGCTTCTCCAGACGCTTGATTCACTGCCTCTGGAGAAGCAGCACATCTTGGTACGGCAAGATTTCCCGAATAACTATATTGTATCCCCCATAGCTTTCGGCAAATGGAAAAAACAGTATTCGAGATTTCAAAAATGGATTGTCCATCCGAAGAGA
>CAZLUY010000754.1:0-7044 GCA_964562785.1 uncultured Limnohabitans sp.
GATGGGTTTGATACCAGGGATTATTGGAACATCAATTCCAGCAGCTCTTACATCCTCCACAAACTTGAAATACTTAGCATTATCGAAGAACATTTGAGTCACGATATACTCAGCTCCCTTATCTACTTTTTCTTTCAGATACTTTAAATCAAATTTCATGGAGGGAGCTTCAAAATGCTTCTCAGGATAACCAGCCACTCCTACGCAGAAATCTGTTTGAAATGCTGGTTCAGTTTCTTCATGGAGGTATTTACCGGAATTCATTTCCACGATCTGTCCTACCAATTCGCTTGCGAAGTGATGGCCATTCTTTTCAGGTACAAATTTACCTTCAGTCTTTGGGGCATCTCCGCGGAGAGCGAGTACATTTTCTACGCCAATGAAATTGAGATCAATCAAAGCATTCTCAGTCTCTTCCTTATTAAAGCCTCCGCAAAGCAAATGAGGTACAGCGTCAATCTTAAATTGATTCATGATCGCTGCACAAATACCAACCGTTCCAGGGCGTTTCTTGGTACTGATTCGCTCTAAAAGGCCATTAGGATGCTTCTTATACACATACTCTTCCCGATGATAAGTGACATCCACAAAGGGAGGCTGGAACTCCATCAAAGGTTCTATACCTTTAATCAAGTCCTTTAAACTCTGCCCCTTTAGAGGAGGTAGAATTTCAAATGAAAAAAGTGTCTTATCTGAATTAGCTAAATGATCTGTAATCTTCATATGGTTGATTCTATAGAAACGGGTGATGGGCTATAGGATAAATTGGGAGAAAGCAGCTTTTCCGCTTCCGAAAGACTTATTCCTTTTCTTTCAGCATAACTTGCTACTTGATCCTCTGCAATTTTTCCAAGTCCAAAATATTTAGCTTCAGGATGAGCAAAATAAAACCCTGAAACTGAACTTGTTGGATACATCGCATAGCTGCTAGTAAGGCTCACGCCAATGCTCTCCTCCATATTTAAAAGTTTAGAAATAGTTTCTTTTTCAGAATGCTCTGGGCAAGCAGGATATCCGGGAGCTGGTCTTATTCCCTGATACTCTTCCCTAATCAATGAGTCATTTTCTAGTGCCTCATTTGAAGCATAACCCCAGTCTTCTTTTCTGATTTTTTCATGTAGGAATTCTGCAGCTGCCTCAGCCAAACGATCTGCAAGAGCTTTGAACATGATATCATTATAATCATCTCCAGCTTTCTGAAATTCTTTAAGCTTTGGCTCCATTCCTAAGCCGGCTGTAACGGCGAAACACCCGATGAAATCTTCCTTTTCAGGTGAAATGTAATCTATCAAAGATCGATTAGGAACACCATCCCCTTTCTTTCCTTGTTGGCGAAGGAAATGAAATTGGCCAATTTCTTTGCCTGACTCGGAGTCCAAAACTCTTACATCATCCACCTCTCTTTGAACAGGGAAAATACCAAAGGAGCCTTTTGCCGAAAGCCAGTTCTCTGCAATAATCTGATCCAGCATAGAATTAGCCTCCTCGTAAAGCTTGGTTGCTTGCTCTCCGACCACATTGTCTTGAAGGATCTTAGGAAATCTTCCACTTAGCATCCAAGTGCTGAAGAAAGGTGTCCAATCAATGTATTCCCTAAGGACCTTTATATCCAAATCAATAACCTGTACTCCCAATTTATTTGGAACTACAGGATCATAGCCTTTCCAATCTATGGCAACTGGATTAGATTTTGCCTGATCATAGGAAACCAACTGCTTCACGGTTTGCTTGGCCTCATGAGCCTCTCTAAGCTTTCTATACGTTTCCTTGATCTCTGCATGATAGCTATCCCGGGTTTCTTCAGAAATAGCCTCACCAGCTATTGGAACCGATTTACTTGCATCCGTCACATGGACTACTGTCCCTGAGTAAACAGGGTCAATTTTCACTGCAGTATGGATTTTTGATGTGGTCGCTCCTCCAATAAGGAGTGGGATTTTCAATCCTCTTCGCTCCATTTCGGAAGCAACATTGACCATCTCGTCAAGTGAAGGAGTAATCAAACCACTCAAACCAATGATATCTACCTTATTTTTGACGGCTTCTTCGATTATTTTCTCCGCGTCCACCATCACTCCGAGATCAATTATCTGATAGCTATTGCATGCCAAAACCACACCTACGATATTCTTCCCGATGTCATGAACATCGCCCTTCACTGTAGCCATCAAAATTTTCTTCAATGACGAGCTTTGGTCTCCTTCTTCTGGCAATGGCATAAAAGGTTCCAGGTAAGCCACAGCTTTTTTCATTACTCTGGCTGCTTTTACCACCTGAGTTAAAAACATTTTTCCATCTCCGAAAAGGTCACCTACCACATTCATCCCATCCATCAATGGACCTTCAATAACCTTCAGAGGGTTTTTCAACTCAACTCTTGCTTCCTCGGTATCTTCAATAATGTAATCGAGTATGCCTTTCACCAAGGCATGCTCCATTCTTTTTTCAACAGGGTCTTTCCTCCACTCCTCATCATTTACTTTCTTCTTACCTGATGATTTTACTGTGTCGGCAAACTCTAGCAGATCTTCAGTAGCGCTCTCAGTTCTATCAAAAAGAACATCTTCTACCTTTTCCAAAAGATCCTTTGGAATGTCATCATAGACTTCAAGCATGGTTGGATTTACAATCCCCATATCCATTCCATGCTGAATGGCATGATATAGAAATGCCGCATGCATCGCTTCACGAACGGTATTATTACCACGGAAAGAAAAACTCACATTACTCACTCCTCCACTTACTTTGGCACCTGGGAGGTTTTCCTTAATCCACTTAGTCCCCAAAAAGAAATCCAAGGCATTTCTTCTGTGCTCGTCCATGCCAGTGGCAACAGGGAAAATATTAGGGTCAAAAATGATATCCTGTGGATTGAACTTGGCCTTTTCAACCAATAACTTATAGCTTCTTTCGCAGATTTCTACTCTTCGCTCATAAGTGTCAGCCTGACCTGCCTCATCGAAAGCCATCACAACAACTGCAGCTCCAAACTTCTTAATAGTTCTCGCCTGCTGAAGGAATTCTTCTTCACCATTTTTCAAGGAAATTGAATTCACTATTCCTTTCCCCTGTACACATTTCAAACCCGCCAGAATGATACTCCACTTGGAGCTATCGATCATAATAGGGATTCTGGCGATTTCTGGTTCGGAGGCGATGAGGTTTAAATATTGGACCATGGCAGCCTCTCCATCCAGCATACCTTCATCCATACAAACATCCAGAACCTGAGCTCCACCCCGAACCTGGTCTAGAGCTACTTCAAGTGCCTCATCATAATTTCCTGATAAAATCAGCCTGGCAAACTTTCTTGAACCTGTCACATTTGTGCGCTCTCCGATATTGACAAAGTTCAAATTCGGTGTAAACACCAATGGTTCTAAACCTGAAAGCTTTAGATAATCTTGTCTTTTCATCCTTCTCAATCCTCTAAAACTGGCTCTTCTATTAAAACCCTTGGCTGGTATTTCTTCGCCAAATTCGCTAGCTCACTGATGTGCTCTGGAGTAGTACCACAGCAGCCACCCAAAATATTGAGCAAGCCATCTTTCAAAAACTCTTCAACTTGTCCACCCATTTCTAATGCCCCTTGATCATAAGCACCAAACTCATTTGGCAAACCAGCATTAGGGTAAGCGCTCACAAGAAATGGAGCTTTATTGGCAAGTACCTTGAGATATGGCCTCAACTCCTTAGCTCCCAAAGCACAGTTCAAGCCAATAGAAAGCAGCGGAACATGTGAAACAGAAATCAAGAAAGCTTCTGTAGTCTGTCCTGAAAGAGTCCTTCCCGATGCATCTGTAATAGTTCCGGAAACCATAATAGGGATCCCACCATCCTGAGGATCCAATTCCATATTTCTTTCCTCAAACACTTCCTGAATGGCATATAGTGCGGCCTTGGCATTGAGGGTATCAAAAATGGTTTCTACCAAAATGATATCCACTCCACCATCCAATAAACCCTCAACTTGTTCCTTGTATGCATTGGCCAGATCATCAAAAGTGACAGCTCTGTAGCCAGGGTCATTCACATCTGGCGAAATCGAAGCCGTTCTATTTGTTGGACCAAGTGCACCAGCCACGAACCTTGGCTTGTCTGGAGTCTTCTGACTTACCTCCAAAGCAGCTTCTTTAGCTATTTTGGCTGATTCCAGATTGATTTTATAGGCCAATTCCGAAAGCTCATAATCGGCCTGAGCAATTGAAGTTCCGCTGAATGTGTTAGTTTCAATGATATCCGCCCCAGCATTCAGGTATTCCAAATGAATCTCCTTAATAATATCTGGCCTACTCAGTGAGAGCAAGTCGTTATTTCCTTTAAGTGCTTTTGGGTGATCCGATAATTCAGGAGTTCTAAAATCCTCTTCGCTCAACGTATGTCGCTGAATCATGGTACCCATGGCACCGTCGAGGATAAGAATTCGATTGGATAATTGCTCTAAGAGTAAATCTGTTCTTCTTTCCATAATTCCACATTCTCATCGAGTCCGACCACGGAAAAAAGCAATTTACTTCTCCGCTCATCTCTATCCAGATTTAGCTGGAATGGGAGTTAGCACCTTGAATTCAGGTTGCTAAGACGTCATCGGGCCCTTCCCTCAGTCTTTCTCGATAAGCTTGGTAAAGGTAATACCTTATCCGGAAAAACCCATCCTCTTAAAATGAATTCCTAGAGAGGAATTAAGGCCTTATTCCAATTCCAAGGGAAAGATAAGGAGCTGACATGTAACTGGCCATTCCAAGTTCGGCTAATTTGAAATTTGAAAGAGCTAACTCATAGCCCAGCGAAGTGCTGAAAACTAAATCAAATAGCCTACCATCTTGTACTGGTAATCCATATTCAAAAAATACTTCTGGTTTACCCATGGCTCCACCATTTCTGAGATAGCCATCAAAATCTCTTTGTTCGAGTAATTCAGGAAAATCGGGTTTGTTGTCCTGAGTTATGGTGTATCGAATGTTTCCGTAACCCAAGGAACCAGTGGCGCCAAAGCCAAAGTTTTTCAATTGTATTATCTTCCAGCCGAGCCCTCCATAAATTCTCAAACTATTCAGGCTATGATTTTGGAAATCACTTGCACGACCATCCATCGCGAGATTATAAACTTCAAGTCCATACAGCAAGCGTTCATTCTGACCAAGAATCTTTATTCCCAGATTGGAAGGCCTCCCTTCTAACGGATTTAACCCAGCCTCAACGAGTTCTTTATTAAACTTTTTGGGTTTAGTGAAGTGCAATCCAGATTGAAAATAGAAGGCGATACTTGCATCCTTGTAAAAGAATTTTTTATCTGGAATGGATATTCCTGCTCCTACCCTCACAAAGGCTCCTGCCTGGGTATTCTCAAATGAAATTCCATTCAACATCCACTCATCTTCAAATGGGCTGAATGAATAGCCAAACTTACCAATCAGGGATACGACCTCTTCCCTACCTGAAATATTCAGATCATAGCTAAAATGAAACCCAATCTCAGTAAGGAAATCGGCGTACTTACTTGTGCCCTTTTGAATATCATTCTCTCTGAGTATAAAACCATCTTGAGGATTTGCTAAAAACGCTTTTAACTGATCTGGTTGTTCTTGAGGAAGCATTTGGAAATTGAGATAGCCGACTCCAAGGGACATATAATGGATAAGCTGAAACCTGGATTCCTCAGTGAAGGAATACCCCACATTCAGCAGTGCTCTTGAGGTTCTGTAATCAATCTGATAATCATCAAGCTTGCCTCTTCCTCCTGAGTTCTGATAAAGTTCAAAACCCAAGACGAGATCATTGATCCTAGTCTGAACGCCGAGGCCAAATGTTTGATAGCGATTAGGTAAACCACTCAACCCACGATCATCCAACATCGCATCGAACTGGTTGAGCTTCGCGCTTGAAGTACCTGCCAGGAGGTACATGGTACTCCTTTTTTCAAATGGCTTCTGGGCAAAGGACTGACTCGCCAAGCCTAAAAAACAAAAAAGGAGAATAAAAATAAATGGGTTGGAAACCTTACTCAATGACTAGTACTGG
The DNA here is from genome assembly GCA_964562785.1 of uncultured Limnohabitans sp. GTDB lineage: Bacteria > Bacteroidota > Bacteroidia > Cytophagales > Cyclobacteriaceae > Algoriphagus. The sequence continues at coordinate 6,022 of CAZLUY010000754.1, forward strand.
AGATTGACAGCTCCTTGAGCGGCAAATTTGATGCTAAGTTTTTGGAATCAGGCTCCCTTATTCAATTGATTCTGCAATTTGTCATACAACACTTCTGGTGTATATGGTTTTGGCACAAAATCATTGATACCGCATGCTTCCATTTCCTCTTTAATTTCATGGATACTCGCCGCCGTCAAAACCAATATTGGCGTGTTACTTTTAGCTTTATTCGATTGATTTCTGATAAATCGAGATACTTCAAAACCATCATGAATTGGCATTTGAATATCCAATAGAATTAAATCGAAATCGGACTTCTCAATTGCATCAATTGCTTCTTGCCCATCATTGGCGAAAACAAGGTTGCCAGCTCCCCATTTGGTAAGGAATTTCTTAATCAAAACCTGATTGACCATATTATCCTCAGCAACCAGGATGGATGCCTCCTGAAGAGACTTAGAAACAGTATTTCCATTCATGTTCTTAGAGCTGGCCGATTGCTGTGGCAATGCAAAACCAAGAGTAAAGCAGAACTTAGTGCCTCCTTCCGCTCTTGCACTCACAGTAATCTCAGAATCATGAAGTTGTACAAGTCCTTTGACAATGGCAAGCCCTAATCCAGTACCTCCGAATTTCCTGGTGGTATCTGAGGAAGCTTGAGTAAATGCTTCAAAAATTGTCTCGATTTTATCCTCAGGAATTCCAATCCCTGAATCCGAACAACAGAAATTCAAGCTATGGATTCCTGATTCAGAGATATGTTCTAATTCAACCGAAAGCCGGATACTTCCTTTTTCCGTGAACTTGATTGCATTAGAAAGTAAATTGTTGATGATCTGACCAATTCTCACAGAATCCCCAAGTAGAACCTTTGGGATAGAATTAGCTACATCACAAATGAGTTGAAGGTTCTTTTCTTTGGCTTGAAAGCTATAGGAATGTATTGTACGTGTGAGCAGATTTCTAAGATCAAAAGGAATAACCTCCAATTCAATCTTACCAGAATCAATCTTTGAATAATCAAGGATATCATTAATCAAA
>CAZLUY010000755.1:0-1649 GCA_964562785.1 uncultured Limnohabitans sp.
GAGCTCCTGGCGAAAGCAAGAGATGAAAAATACATCAAGAGTGAAAATGAAGATTTCTTAAATCTGCTTAGGGGGATTATGGGTACCAAAAAACATATCCATATTCATGTGAATGGAACCATGGAGGCTGAGTTGGAAGAGATAGACCAAAAAGGAAAAAACCTTTCTGAAAAGTTAAACCTCTTGGCAGAAACCATTGATCAAAAGATCTGGGACGGGTACAAGCTTTGGCCTAGTAAATACATTGCATATGATGTATTGATGGATACTCACAAGTATACCAATCAATATTCTGATGCAGAAAAACAAGAGTTTTTGGACCGCTTCAAAGCTAAGGTAGATACTAGCGATCCTGAAGTGAGAGAACGATTCCTTGCCATGTATGCTAACCCTGTAATCAACAAAGAAAAGGTTAAACCATAGCCACATGAAAAAGCATTTACTCCTTCTTTTTTCGATAGGCCTGTCAGCTCAATTAGCTTTTGCCCAAGGAAAAGGAAAATTGCCTTTGGGTCATATTGAGACTCCTCTTGGAGAAATCTGGATTGAGCTGGATGACAGAACTCCCAATCATAAAAAAAGCTTTATTGAACTAGCCGAAGCTGGTTATTGGGATTCTTTGAGCTTCAATCGGGTGATTCCAAATTTTGTAGCGCAGGGAGGATGCCCGGATACACCTGAGGGATTCAACGATCCTGAATACCTTCTACCACCAGAATTTCATCCAGAGCTAAAGCATACCTACGGAGCTGTAGGAGCAGGACGCGATGGAAATCCCGAGAAAAACTCAGCAAGGTGTCAATTTTACATCGTCCAAAATAAGGATGGACTTGCTCGTCTGGATGGTGATTACACTGTATTTGGAAGAGTAATAAAGGGCATGGATATCATCGATAAGATTGTAAATGTGGAGCGAGATGACATAGATGGACCTCTTGAAACCATTACTCTCGATGTCGATATTGTTTACATGAGTCCAGCCGAAATAGAGAAACTCAAATAGCACAACACCTAGCCCACTTTTTTAACCCCTAGCCTATGAAACCAAATAAACCAATTAGAATCCTTGTGGTGGGATGTGGAAATATGGGAGCGTCTCATGCCAAAGCCTATCACAGCATGCCTGAGTTCGAAATTTGCGGCTTGGTCGCTCGGGGTGAAAGCAAAGCCAAACTAAATGAGGATTTAAAAGCCTCCTATCCCCTATTTTCAGATTTCCAATCAGCCTTGACCGAAAGTCACCCAGATGCGGTTTGTATTTCCACCTATCCTGACACGCATGAAGAGTATGCGTTAAAATCATTGGATGCCGGATGTCATGTTTTTATAGAAAAACCATTGGCAGATTCCATTTCAGGCTGTGAGAAAATTATTGAGAAGGCGAAAGAGAAAAACAAAAAGGTAGTCGTTGGCTATATTCTAAGACACCACCCTTCCTGGATCAGGTTTATCGAGGAATCACAGAAGTTAGGAAAACCTCTGGTAATGCGGATGAATCTGAATCAGCAAAGCCAGGGATATATGTGGGATGTCCATCGAAACCTGATGAAGAGCTTAAGTCCGATTGTGGATTGCGGAGTTCATTACATCGACGTGATGTGCCAAATGACTAGGTCCAAACCTTTATCAGTGTCGGCAATTGGAGCAAG
>CAZLUY010000756.1:0-2204 GCA_964562785.1 uncultured Limnohabitans sp.
TCCTTGGAGGAAGATGCCAGGTTTTCGATTAACTCTCTGGCTTTATTTGATTGCTCTGGAAATCCTTTTGAAGGAGCATTGCCAATCGAAATTGTATATCCAAGAAGGGCTCAAAGTGGAGAGATCAAACTCAATGAGATCTTATTCAACCCAATTACTGGTGATCCGAAATTTGTGGAATTAGCAAACGATACGGATAGTTATTTAAGCCTTCGAGGATGGGCGCTGGCGAGCCTTGATGATTTGGATCTAATTGATGATGTCAGAGTTTTCGAGGATGAAATTGCCATACTCTCTCCCAAGTCATTTCTTGCGATTACTACAGATACCACAGCTTTGAAATCCAGGTATCCACTTTCCCAAAACGGTAATTTCTTGCAGCTGAACTCCCTACCGAGCTATCCCATATCAGGTGGCAAAGTAGTCCTGCTTGATTCGCTGGGAGAGGTTCAGGAGAATTTTGCTTTCAATGAAGATTTGCACCACCCCCTTCTGAGAGATCCTAAAGGAGTTTCTCTAGAACGGGTTTCTTTGGTTTCACCAATCGACTTTGAGGACAATTGGCAATCGGCCTCAGAAAGCCAGGGTTTTGCAACTCCAGGTAGAAAGAATTCTCAGGTGCTTTCAGGAGAATATTTATCGGAATCCATACGGATTGACCCTGAGGTGTTTGATCCGGAAGGTAGCAATGGACAGACTTTCACCACGATTTCTTATGCCTTCGATCAAACTGGCTGGATTGGATCTTTTAGACTATATGATTTGGCTGGAAGGTTGGTAGCATCTTTGGCCGAGAATGCGGTTCTAGGAACTGAAGGATTTTATATCTGGATAGGTACTGATTCGGAAGGGAAAGCTTTGCCTATTGGCTATTATGTCTTGCTCGTGGAGCTATTTGATCCTTCTGGAAAAACGGAAGTAATCAAAAGAACAATTGTTGTAGCGCGCCGCTTGTAAAATTTAATATAAGAGCGCAACCAATCCGCGAAAAAATCAGTAAATTATGGTAGAATTAAAGGTAAACCCATGGAAAACGATCTGATCACCCTTGCTCTCAAAGAGCTCTATTTTCAGAATCAAAAAAGCTTGAAAGATGTCAAGAATTACCTCAGTTTGAAGTATAAAATTGACTTGGATGAAGCGGTTTTGGAATTGAGAATGAGCAAGTTAAGCCAAGAAGAAAAAGCCGTCGCCTGACGGCTTTTTCGATTTTGGGACAAGATTTCAAGCTAAAGAAAAAGGAAAAATTATTCACTCATTTAGCGCTGATCTAATCAAGATTTTGACGCTGAAAAATTGGCCTTCAAAAAACCCTGAAATCTGTATACCATTCACTGGATTATTGCTTGGAAATTTACATTCTAAATGTATTTTTGATCAGCTTTTATTTCTGGAAAGCCAGCACTTTACATTTTAAAAACACCCAATATGAGTGATAGCACTAAAACCGCCTATTCTCCTGAAGAGTTGAAGGAGTTTGAGGAAATAATCCTTAACAAATTAGCTGTTGCAAAGGAGGAACTACATATCCTGAAAGATACTATCAGCAAGAAGAATGATAGTGGTACTGATCATACTGCATCTACTTCCAAGCTTCTCGAAGATGGAGCAGATACACTCGAAAGAGAGAGTATGAATCAGCTAGCGGCAAGACAGCAAAAGTTCATCATTAATCTTGAAAATGCCTTGGTAAGAATCAAGAATGGAACTTACGGCGTCTGTGTAGATACAGGAAACCTTATTTCTAAGGAGCGACTACGTGCTGTACCTCATACCATGCATTCCATTGCAGCCAAGCTTGCTAAAAAGTAAGTTTGGATTTTCTTCATCGTCATATTGAAGCGCTGATCTTTTGTTCCCCAAACCCTTTGGGGCCTGAAGAAATTTTGAAATGCCTCGAAGAAATGTTTGAGGCTGAAATTCCTATAAAGGATATAGAGGAGGCTATAGGTCAGCTATATGAAAAATATGAATCTGAGGAATTTTCTTTTTCGCTCAATAAATCTGGCGGAGGCTATCAGTTTCTAACCAAACCTGCTTATCAGACGTCCATTGGAATTTTGCTTAAGCAGCAATCAAAAAAAAGACTATCCACGGCTCAGCTCGAGACACTTTCTATTATTGCATACAAGCAGCCAGTGACCAAGGGTGACATTGAGCAAATTCGCGGAGTGAATAGTGATTACTCTGTTCAAAAACTCTTG
>CAZLUY010000757.1:0-2273 GCA_964562785.1 uncultured Limnohabitans sp.
GGTCCAGCAACGGAATTAAATTCTCCCATGACCTTGCTTTCTGAGATGATGGCGTTTTTCCCGAATTCTAATTGAATTCCTACTTTGATCAGACAGCTCACTATGATCACCCAAAATGCCATGAAGCCTGCCTCAGCACCAAGAAGTGTAGTAGCTATCAGTTCTCCAGATCCGACAATAGAAGCAGATAGAATAAATCCAGGACCTAAAAAACCTAACATTTGCCTAAAGCTGCTGGGAGGATCTTGGACTTTACTGTGACGCATATTTTGACAATTCAGTTGAGAATGTACTAATATGCTTTCTATTCTAAACGAAAAAAGGCTTCCATTTCTGAAAGCCTTTAGTAGCGAAGACGGGAGTTGAACCCGTGACCTCAGGGTTATGAATCCTGCGCTCTAACCAACTGAGCTACCTCGCCATATTTTTTAATCTTTTTTCACTTTTCAAGAAGGGGGCAAATCGTGGGTTATGCTTCAGTTTCTGAAATTAATCCCTATATTAAAGATGTACGCAAAAGGTCGTAAAACAGGTTTATCCCTCCATCATTTGCTCGCTTCGTCAAACGAGATTGCAAATATGAAAGGATGGATCGTGAAATGCAAGGAAGGTTTCTTGAAAAAAATCAATTTTCACTTATTAAATCATTGGAGATATGGTAAAGAGCAAGTTTGTCACTGATTATCAAATCAATGCCTCGAAGAAAATGATTTTTGGGTATTTAAGTTCGGCAAGTGGATTGGAAGATTGGTTTGCGGACGAAGTACGAATAGACGAGGACAAGAACTTTATTTTTTTCTTCGATAATGAGGAGCACCATGCTAGAGTAGCTTCCATTAGACTTAATTCACATATCAAATTTGATTTCTTCGACCCAGCCGATCCTGCTGCCGATGATCATGCCTATATAGAGTTTAAATTGGAAGAGAACGAGGTAACACAAACCATGTTTTTAAAGGTAATCGATTATTCAGATGAGTATGATGAAGAAGAGTCTCAAGCAATTTGGGATGGACTCGTCGGGAAACTAAAAGAAACAATTGGTGGGTAATTTCCTTACTTATTACGAATATTGAACCTGCATTTACAGATCACGTACTTAGTGAGGTGATTTAGTTCATGAAGAAACTCGACAAACTTATCCTTGGGTCTTTTTTAGGCCCATTTTTATTGACCTTTCTGGTAGTTGACTTCATCTTATTGACGGTGAACATGCTCAAGTATTTCGATGAAATATTTGGGAAAGGTCTTGGGTTCCTAATCTACATGGAGCTCATTGGATACTTCGTGATCAGTATTTCGCCAATGGCCTTGCCCTTGGCCGTATTGCTTTCTAGTCTGATGACCTTCGGAAATCTGGGAGAACACTTTGAGCTCACAGCAATCAAAAGTAGTGGCATATCTCTGTTGAGAGCTTTAAGGCCAATCGGAATCTTTGTGGTTGTGCTGTCGGTATTTGCCTACCTGTCCAATAATTATGTAGTTCCAAAGGTCAATCTCAAAACATTCAGTTTGCTTTATGATATCAGGATGAAATCACCTGCTCTGGAAATTAAGGAAGGTGTTTTTTATGATGGTATTCCAAACTACAGTATCAAAGTAAATGAGAAAATAGGTGACGACAACCTCAAGGATATTATCATCTATGACCACAGTCAAGGGATAGGAAACTTAAGTGTAACCCTGGCTGATTCAGGTAGAATGGAGTCCTTTCAGGATGAAAAATATCTTCGTTTTGTTTTGTACAATGGGAGAAATTATAGTCAATCAAGAGCCACACGTGGCATATCTGAGAAGCCTATTGAGTTTAGGCGAACCAGCTTTTCTGAAAACACCATCATATTCAACCTAGATGCTTTTGAGCTCGATAGGACACCGGAAGATTTATGGTCTACCAATCGAGCAATAAAGAATATTAATGGAATTAAAAGGGGACTCGATTCTATAGATACTCGAGTGAATGATGAGCTCTATCAAAACTACCAGACAGCTGAGGGCATTTATCCCTTTTTTACCAGGGAAAGGCCTTTGACTCCTCCAAAGAATATTTATGACAGGAAGTCAAAAGATGATACGATTAAAATTCAAAAGGCTAGAAGGAAAAGGGCTGAAAGGGATTCTTTGGATCAAATAGCCAAGAGAGATTCTGTAATTAGAGACAGTATTAGAATTGCAGAGAATCCTGATTTAAGAATTGATCCTCCTAAGGGTGAGATTTTAGAAAAAGTCGTGACAGAGGTTCCTAATAGTGACTCAATTTTCAGACAGAAGAA
>CAZLUY010000758.1:0-3641 GCA_964562785.1 uncultured Limnohabitans sp.
AGGCTTCAAGTTTGTTATGATTTGATTGATACAATGACCTTGAATATTGATTCATTCCTTAATACAAAAAGCAGGGTTCTCCAGATTCAACTTGAGAATATCAAGGAAGGTTTCGCGAAATTATGGGAAGAAATCGGAGCCAAAGGTGATTTTGAAAAAGCAATTGAATCATTTGATAGTAAGTACAATCAATCCAAAAAACGATCTCTGGATACTAAGGCCAGGCTTTCACTTATAGCAAAACGTGAATGGAAACATATCCAACTTTCACTTCAAAAAAAGGACTAATTGGTCTGTCTGATCGATAAAAAGAAAAGCCCTGAATAATCAGGGCTTTTCTTTTTCCTTCACAAGCTATTGTTTGAATGTATAATAGAGTCCGACATTAAATAAAGACATAGGGGACATATTAAAATCTGCTCCGAAACTAGTGTCTGTCTTATCACCATTAGCCAGCAAACCAATACCATTACCAGCCCTTCCTACAATGCCCCACCTTTCGGCTACCGCGAAAGCAAAACCAGCATCGACGAAAGCTTCAAAAAGTGTATTATTATCGCCTTCCATGCTAACAAAATTTGGACGGGCATTGGCACCAACATACAGAGAGAATCTCTCCCCTACTGGCCACCACTTCCTAAAGTACAGGTGAGGTGCAAAGTTGGACATGTCATTTGCTTCACTGCTATTATTCTCAAAGGTTAAAACAAGTCCCAGTTGTAGGTCATCCTTGAGCCAGGTTCCTACTTCAGGGGCTACCTTCACATAGTCCTCCTGAAACCCAAATCCACCACCTATATACCAACTTCCTTGTTGGCTATACCCGAAATAAGAAATGGCTACAAATACAAAAGTTAATACAAGTTTCTTCATGATAAAATTTGTTGAGTACAGGTATAAATTAAGGATTTAGCAGCAAAAAAAAACAAGTAGTAATTAAGTCAAGATAAAAACTGACGCTATCAATTGAATACCTTCAAGCAAAGCCGTATGTATCAAGAGCATTCAATTACTAAGATTAGGCGGAAGAAAGTACGTAAAATCACTAATTTGCCGAATATAGAAATAGCCCTTTAAAACACCTCAGTGTGTAAATTGCTTTATGGCAAACCATTACATTACTGACCATCTTACCTCAGAGGAAGATGTCAATTCAGCTTTTGAGTCTCTTTTGGTAGGGAGTACCTTCAATTGTATATCAAGAGATAAGACATTTTATAGTGAAGGTAAGGGGATTACTACCGAAGACTTTTTTATCGGGAATTTCATCACGCATCAGGCCGAAAGAATCTATATAGAAAACATGCAGGACTGCGTGCTATCTATGCCCAAATCCGGCAACTTTGAAATCCGGGTTGGCGATGAAAAAATTCGTGCGAGGGCACAATCTACGGGTGGGCTCTTGTCTGGAATTCAGAATGCCGATTATGTTGCGAAAACCAAGGTTATTAATGACTATTTGGTGATCATAAGACAGAATGACCTCAAAAACATGATGGATAAACAATTTGGTCTGAAAGGTTCAACTGATGTTTTTCATGAGCTAAGATTGGATTCGGAGAAGGTCAAAGCGCTATTTAATTATGTGGATTCAACAATCCATTTGGTAGAAACCTTTGATTTTCTAAGGGATTCTTTGATGGCCAAAATGAATATTAAGGAAATCTCCATGTTAATGGTAGCAGATATTCTTGGGGATATTTTCCAGAAAAAGCGATTTCTTGATGAGTCACCTGATGAGAGATTGGTAATCAAGGCTGAGGAAATCATGGATTCCTATTGCCAAGACATCAGCTCGATACAGGAAATTGCAGACAAGGTTTTTACGAGTCCTCGAAATCTGCAGAGGGCTTTTAAAAAGTATCGGGATTACTCTCCTATTCACTTTTTGAGAAAAAGAAAACTTAACCGAGCGAATCTAATTTTTAAAGATGGGCATAACTCTTTATCCGTTAAGGAGGTGGCCATTCAAGTGGGGCTATTTGACTTAAACAGGTTTGGCAAATATTACTTTGATGAGTTTGGTGAGTATCCTTCAGAAACCAAAACTGTGCAGTCTTAGCCATAATTTTTACTGACAGTTTTCACTTTCTAATACACAGCTGTCGCTTTTCGCATATTCTTTGACGTGATCTGAATACGGTTTACAGTCTTGGCTCTTTATTACACGATTTCAGGTTATCCTTTTTAATTAAATTCAAAGATTAGAAAATCTTACTATGAAAGGATCGTCCCTTTTACTTGGATTCTTTTTCCTTATCCAACTCAATTCTTTTTCTCAGGAAAAACCAAATATCATAATTGTTTTCATGGATAACTTCGGTTGGGGGGAACCAGGCTTCAACGGAGGTGGCATTGTTCGTGGAACTGAAACACCCCGAATGGATCAACTGGCTGCAGAAGGTCTCAGGTTGACCAATTTCAATATTGAAGTACAGTGTACTCCTAGTCGTTCAGCTTTAATGACCGGTCGGTATGCGATAAGAAGTGGTAACGCAACAGTTCCATTGGGTGAAGGTGTATATGGCTTAGTTCAATGGGAATATACCATGGCCGAAATGCTCTCTGATGTCGGGTATGCAACGGGCATGTTTGGTAAATGGCATTTGGGAAGAACAGAAGGCAGATTTCCTACCGATCAGGGTTTCGATGAGTGGTATGGGGTACCAAATTCCACGGATGAATCCGCTTACTCCTCATCTCCTGGTTTTGAAAGTAGTGGTCTGCCTGAAACTTTTGTGATGGATGGAGTAAAGGGCAAAATACCAGAGAAAGTCCGACCATACCGCCTAGATTATCGGCCCTTGATCGATCGTGATCTAACTGATAGAGCAAAACAATTTATGGCGAATAGTGTGGGAGCTGATAAGCCATTCTTTTTATATCTCCCCTATACTGCAACCCACTTCCCAACCATGCCTCATCCTGATTTTAAGGGTAAAACTGGCAATGGTGACTGGGCGGACTTGTTGCTTCAGATAGACTCATATCTGGGAGAATTAATGGATCAGGTGGATGATTTAGGAATAGGAGAAAATACCATATTCATCTTTACTGCAGATAATGGTCCTGAGGCTTTAGGATATGAGAGTACCAACTTGACAGTGGAAGAATCAATTCAAGGATCCCCTGGCCCTTGGAGGAGTACTCTATTTACTAGTTATGAAGGGGCATTGCGTGTGCCCTTTGCTATGCGCTGGCCAGCTAAGGTCAAGGCTGGAACTACCAGTGATGAAATCGTGCATGCGATGGATCTCTTCCCTACCCTTGCAAAGATCGTTGGTGGAACTGTTCCTTCGGACCGGGTGATTGATGGAATTGATATGAGTGATTTCTTCGTAGGCAACTCTGAAAAATCCGGGAGAGATGGTTTTATAGTCTATATGGGGAATGACATTTTTGGAGTTAAATGGCGCAACTGGAAATTGCATTTCAAAGAGCAAGAAGGCTGGAATGGTGTATTAAACACCTATACTATGCCTCGAGTGTATAATCTTCTGACAGACCCACAGGAACGAAACAATGTCCTCTTCCCAAATACGTGGGTTCCAAAAGCAGCTCTTCCACAATTACAAGAACATGTATTGTCTTTACAGCAAAACCCTCCAATAAAAGCAGGGCAAGAAGATCCATATTCACCA
>CAZLUY010000759.1:0-11284 GCA_964562785.1 uncultured Limnohabitans sp.
TTTCCTCTTTCATCTAAGGTCATCCCATCTGAGCCCATTTCACAAAAGAGCTGTTTGTTAATGAGGTAACCATCATCACGGATTTCGTATTGCCAGGTCTTATTGTCTCCGATGTCAGCCACATAAAGTGTCTTACCATCAGGAGTTCCAACTATGCCATTGGGCTTAACCAGGCTCTCATCCACCCTAAACAATTCACTGCCATCCTTTGAGAGGTAGTAGACATGTTGACCGTCCTGCTGCATTTCAGGATCTCTTTCCCAATAAGGGCGTGCATATAAAGGATCAGTAAAATATAGTCCTGATCTAGGTTTTACCCATATGTCATTAGGACCGTTAAGCTTTTTACCTCGAAATGATGAAACAAGCACCTTTTCTTTCTCACCTGTCCTCGAAATAGCCCAGAGCTCATTGTTCTCATCTGCAGCGGCCATTAAAGTTCCTTCCAAATTGAAATAGAGACCATTTGATCTTCCTGTATTTTCCATGAAAAGAGTAACCTCGTTGGGACCTGCTGCCCACTTATAGATTTTGTTGTTGGGTTGATCTGTGAAAAAGATGTCACCCATTCGGTTGACTGCTGGACCTTCGGTAAAACTGAAACCGTCCTGAACTAGAGTTAATTCTGCATTTTTTGCAACGATGCCTTTTCCGCCTTCAATTTGAGCGAATGAAGAAATAGAGGTGCATAATGCGATGAGACTAAAGAGGAATGTTTTGGTGTATTTCATGATTTATTTTCTGTCCATTGCAAAGACTAAAAGATTCAAATCAGCGCTATAAGCTAGCCTTGTAATATTATGATGCGTTTCTACAGGTATGGTGGCAAGAAGAGTCCAATCATCCTTCTTGAGGTTTCTCAAAAAGATCTGACTATCTCTGGCCATTACCAGGTGATTTTTATCAATCCAAATTAAGTCCTGAGAACCAGGAAGTCCATATCCATGCTCAGTTTTTTCTTTGGTTTTCAAGTCATAAGTTCTCAATCCAAAAGCATCCATTCCATCAGTTTGATTTTTGTCACTTTGAGATAAGTAGGTAATCTGAGCTGATTTAGGTCTTTTTTTGATGCCTCGAGCCACATTTGTATCTAAAGTCCAAATATCATCACGACCATTTGCATAGACTAATTTGTTGGGGTCGCCTAGGATAAACATCGCCCCTTTGTTGTCATACCAGTCGTAATAACCTACTGGCTCTATATCATCATATAGCAATTCGGCAGGTTCGAAATTGGTAGGGTAGAGCCAGATTCGCTGACGCTGGTCCTCTTCCATCACAACCGCTGAAATGTATTGACCGCAATCTGTAATGGTAGGTGAAAATTCACCACGATCAGAGGTTTTACTCAGGTTAGTGAATTTTTTGGTTTCAAAATTATAAGCGATGATATCATGGTTTCCTTTTTCGTCTGCAGCAGAGAACACCATTTGATATTCATTGATGAAATTAGGCTGAGAATCGTATTCCTTTCTATCCGTTATTTGAATTACACCTTCGGGAGAAAGGCTAAAACTGCTTCCCTTACCGTTGGTTGGGATAGAAAAGAGATCTGGCCCTGACTGGGCTTGAACCATTACGGATAGAAGACAAAGAAAGATTGAGTTGATAAAAAGCTTCATTCATTCTGATTTTGAAACAACCAAAATACAAAATCGATGTTAATTGAAAGTGACCAAGCTGGGACTATATACCGACAAAAATCTTGATGAATTAAGACGTCAGGGAGACCCTTTAGCTGATAGAGCTGTAGCTGAGTTAGTTAGGCTTCCTGACTTGTGTCAGGAGATTAATTCCTGGAATTCTATTTCACTGAATCAATTCAGTGAGCTACCTGATTCAGTCAAAGAATTCTTCGAGTTTTATAGTGATCAGGCCAAAAAAGTCCCACAAACTTTGATGAAAGATGGCCAGCAATTCTTTAACCAAAAAGGTGATTTGTATTTGGCTATGCTTGGCTTTTATTCCCTGCCTTATTGCTATGCTTTTGCAGATGGAGCCCAGGTACTTATTCGATCAAATCGAATCATTGAAAACATAGGAGAGAGGCTGGGCGAAACTGGAAGCTTCCTTTTAGATATTTTTGAACCAGGGGCTTTTTATTCAAATCAGAAAGCATATTTGACTTGTGCTAAGGTTAGGTTAATACATGCCTTCAGTCGCTATTTCATTAATCATTATGCGAAAGACTGGAATACCGATTATGGTGTTCCTGTAAATCAAGAAGACATGATCGGGACTAACCTTGCATTTAGTCTGATGGTTCTTCGGGGTCTTAGGAAAATTGGTCGAGCAGTATCCACCGAAGAAGCGACTTCGATTATTCAGTATTGGTCTTGGATTGGAAGCCTAATGGGTATTAATACTGAGTTCTGGCCTGAAACACCCAAAGAGGCTTACGAACTTGAGAAAAGCATTCGAAGAAGACATCTCAAACCAAGTACGGCTGGGCAAACTTTGGCCAAGGCTTTAATTAATTACTATAAAAAGACGATTCCAGATGCTATTATTTCGTCGCAAGCTGAATCGATGGTTTCCTTTTTTTGTGGTAGAGAGGCATCAAAAGCACTAAATTTAAAAGAAGCACTGCCTGTTGATGGAAATCTGCTTGGAGTAATGCTTAGGGCAATGGGCATTAAAAACTTTGGTGGTAAGAAGGACTTTTATAGCATTCAAAACCAATTCCGGAAGAATCAACAATTTGAATTTGGTAGAGCCCTGGAGATACAGATACCTGTTCTAAAGCGTTCGTAAGCGTACAGTTATTTGTCCACTTCTCACACAAGGAAATAGTTAAATAGCCTTAAAATCTCCATTCAAGGCATTTTTGGCACATGGCATCTTTTTGGCATTTATGGAAGCAATGAAAGGAATTATCCGCATGTTGAGCGACATCCCGCTTGAGTTGGTTTTCTGGATTGGTGGCATAATAGCCATCATGTTCATTGACCCATTTTCAAGCACTCATTTTTCTCTTTGTCCTTTGGATCAATTAGGATTTGAGTGGTGTCCAGGATGTGGATTGGGAAGATCGATGAACCTACTAGCTAGAGGTGAAATCAAGGCTTCCTGGTCAATGCATCCCTTAGCGTCTCTGGCTTATGTGGTGATTCTTTCTAGAATATGGCAACTAATTAAAAACTTAAAACACACACACAATTATGGCTAATGTATTGAGACATCTTCCTGAACTGGAAGGAATGGAACTTGGATATGTCCAGGGTTTGATGAAAGGAATGAACGATGATCAGGCTTCACTATTTGCTCAAGTTTATAGAGCGAAAAGAAAAGATGCACAAATGATCCTTATCCTAACTCTAATCGGTTTCTTCGGATTTGCCGGACTACACCGATTTATCCTGGGACAAATTGGACTCGGTATTCTCTATTTCCTTACTGTCGGACTTTGCTTCATAGGTACTATTGTCGATCTCGTTAATTACAAGAGTCTAGCCTATGAGTATAACGTAAGAGTAGCGAATGAAACCATCAACCTGCTACAAATGAGCTTTCCAAATGACACTGCAAGTGATGCAGCCAGCACTGAGGGTTAATCCCTTGAAGAAAGCTAAACCGACAAAGCCGATGTTATCATCGGCTTTTTTTATTACCAATCATCATTATCGGCTTCATCTTCATCGCCTAGTATCTCATCCAAAGATTTGATTTGCATATCCCCTGGGATAGAAATATGAATGGAGTCTAGATTTTGATAAAGAGGTTCCAACTTATCAAAAGTGGAATCAGAAACATGAAAAGGAATAGAATAAACCTTCTCATTCTTTTTTGAAAAAGGAGGTGCTTGTTTAGATTCAAATAGTAGGGGCCAAAGGGTTTTTGAGCAACTAATAGTCCAATAACTAATTGGAAATTGATCATAATAAGCAAGCCTTGAATTTATCTCCTCAAAAAATCTCTCTGTTTCCGCAAGTCTGACTCTGGAACCTGCTCTTGATTTTCCTTTCGTCTTTAGATATTTCACCTGGCTTTTTCCCTGCTTTTTCCTAACCATATAAGCCCTAAAGACTTTGTGATCTATTAGCTCACCATTTTGAAAACAGCCGCAAACGGCCTGTCCAGCCTTGATGACGGTAATGACTAAATAAAAATCATCCTTAGGCTGTAATAAATTTCCATTAACCCATTGCTTTGAAAGTGGGAGGTAGACCTTTGCTAAAAGATTTTGATCTGCCCAGATCTCTAGTTGATGTCGAGTAGACAAATACTCGATCTCCCATTCCATTTGAGCGGCCAGTTCAACTATACTAGAAAAAGTGTTGGATGATATCTTTTTAAGGTTACCTGAGTTCGACATAAAAGAAGCTTGTGGAGTATATTTGCAAGCCCAGACCAATCTAAAGATCATGAACGATAAACTAACCGCATTGTACGAAAAAATGACTGACCCAAAAGAAGGGGAGGCTTTCAAGTATGCAGATCTCCTTGGTCAAAATGCCGATGAAGAAACACGAGATGTCCTAGTTGCCCTTATTGAAGGAGATGACTGGGAGAAAGGATATCTTGCTTCCCGTGCACTTGCGAAAAGCAACTTTCATGATATCGGTCTAGAATCCACGATAAAAGCGGTCTTCGATAAAAACAACAAGAATGTTCAGGGTGCTTTTACCCAAGTTTTGGAACATTATAATCTGGAATTGAAGTTCGTTGATCTCTTGAGAATCTACCTTTTTGGAAACTTTAAAGCTTCACAATTAGCAGAGACTTATTTGAATGAAGTTGAATTCGATTTAGCTCCCAGAACACTTAGAAAGGCAGAGAAACATTGGAAGCATTATCAGCATAATCCCGAGGATGAAGGAAGTATGGAAATAAAAAGAAGGTTCGTTGAGCCTATGTTGCAGGAAATCAAGGAGTTATTTCTTGAATAATATGCAACAAATACAATTTTTTACTGTTTTAATTATATGCGGCAGGTTGATTTAATTGAGAGGCAAGAAGGTTTTTTTAATGATTTCGGATTCAAATTGGACCGGAGTTTAATGGTTTTTAAAAAACCATTCTCTAACGGGGAGCAACTTATTTTTATTCATTACAGCCCTTATACCGATGGTGCCTATTTAGAGTATAACCTTGGGATTAGAAATAATGAGGTTGAAATGATGATTCATAAGTTTTTACCTTCTCTTCATGGTTATTCTGATCGATCTGTTACCCTAGTTCAAACCTTGGATAAAATAGGAAAGGAGCTTCCAAAGCGCTTCTTTATTGAAAATTCGGCTAACCTTTCTCGAACGCTTATGAATGTGGAGAAATTCTTTGTCTCCTATGGTTTCAATTGGCTGGATGAGATGAGCGATCCCTTGAATCTAGAAAGTCTATTTGCAGGAAAAAAAGAGAAAAAGATCAAGACCCAAAACTTCATATACAATGCATTTAGAGGCACCGCATTAAGTAGGTTGTATAAGCCCTCAGATTATCCAGTATTAAGGGATTCCTATTTAAAACTCTTGAAACAGTATAGCCCGACTCCTTTTGATATTGCTTCCTATTTGAGGTTTCTAAATTATTTGGATAAGGATTACGCGCGTTAATTCCTTCTTTTGACACCTCTCGCTGCTTGTGCAGATAGCGGCTCATCAGGCCATTCATGCTTTGGGTATCTTCTCTTTAATTCCTTCTTCACTTCAAAATACCCCGACTGCCAAAAACTTTTCAAATCCTGAGTTAATTGAACAGGCTTAAAACCGGGAGATAAAAGTTCCATAAGAATCTTTTGCTTACCCTTATTCACTGTTGGAGTTTCTGTCCATCCAAAGATTTCCTGTAGCCGGACAGACAATACAGGAACTTCACCCTCAGGATTATACTTAATCTGTATCTTACTTGAGGAGGGGACTTCTATATGACTGGGAACAAGTAGTTTAAGGTCAGATTGGATATCGAAAGAAAGGGAGTGTAATAGTATATGCTCAATATCCAGATCTAATAAATCGTCATTAGTATCAATATCAATAAGATAAGGTTCTATCCATTGTTCGGGCTCTTTGATAAGACTTTCAATTGACCAATCAGGTAGGGCCTTTGCATTGTTCCATTTCCTCAAGGATTGTACTCTTGCCAATAGCTGTTTTGCCTTCTCATCCCAATTGAGTAAGTATTCTCCTTCATCCTTAATGGCTTCAAGAAGAGCCTCTTTGACCTTGGCCGGATCTGGCTTTTTATTTGGTCTTTTTCCTAGGACTATGGCTCCAATCCGAATTTCAGTCTCGGAGATCAAGCCTCCCTTTTTTCTATCCCAGGTTAGGATTTCTTTGGATTTCAAAAGAGGCTTAAGATCCTTTGGGTCAATAGGAGAGGCCAACCAAATCTTACCCATTCCATCTCTCGCATCAACATGGGCCACCGCTAGCCAGGATTCATAGGCTAAATCATCTTTATGACCAATCTTTGCAATGTTCCCATTAGCAAGTTGGAATTGAGCATTATTCCCAGGTCTGGCTGTGGCAATTCTTTCTGGGTAAGCGTATGCAAGTAATAGTCCTGTTTGCCAGGAATCTACTGGCCCGTTATCTGGATCACAAGACATCATTCTTCTATAGATATCGGCTACTTGATCCACACGTCGAAGCCTTTTATTTCCCACTTTTTCAGATCTAAGCCTTCTCAATGCCTCGATTCTTAAGTTAATATCTACACCAACCTCTGAACCCAGTGGATCCCTTTCTTCCAAAATGGCTGCAATATCTGTAGCAAGAGGAAGCATATCATTTTCCTCTGCCTTTACTAGGAGATGAGCAATCCGAGGATGACAGGGAAGTTTATGAATCTCCCGACCATACTCAGCTAATCTATTTCCTTCCGTGGCTTCAAGATTTTCCAATAGTTCAAGAGCAGAATACACACTCTTTTTGGGAGGAGTATCCAACCAAGTCATCGAGAAAATATCTTCCTTTCCCCAGGCCAGCATGTCTAAAACCATAGGAGTCAAATCTGCTTCAAGGATCTCAGGCGTCCTGAATTCCTGAAGATTGCTCTGAATGGATTTATTCCAGAGCCTAAATGATTCACCATTTGTTAGTCGTCCTGCCCGACCCGAACGCTGATCAGCTGAATCTTTGCTTATCCTCTGAAGCGTTAGACGGGATAACCCACTTTTGGGGTCAAACTTGGATACTTTAGCATAGCCAGAATCCACGACCACTTTCACACCCTCAATGGTCAAAGAAGTCTCAGCAATATCGGTTGAAAGGACTATTTTTCTTCGTCCATTCAGATCTGGCAGAATGGCTTTTTGCTGAATATGAAATAGTAATTGCCCATAGAGTGGACAAATGGCATATTCTGGGAAAGCCTGTTTCAATATGCTCTCAGCCTTTTTAATTTCTCCTTGACCAGGTAAAAAAACTAGAATATCTCCATTGGTCTTTTTTGCAATTGAAACCACCTGCCTTGCGGTATCACTTCCGATGTCAAAATCATCAACTTCCGATTGGTAATGTATCTCCACTGGATATTGTCGACCCTTACTTTCTATCACCTTTGCTTCAAGAAGTTCAGAAAGTGTTTTTGTGTCAATCGTGGCTGACATTAAGAGAATTCTGAGATCAGGTCTCAAGATTTCCTGTATTTCTCTAGTTAGCGCCAAACCTACCTCTGAATGGAGGTTTCTCTCATGAAATTCATCAAAAATGACCATTCCAACATTTTCGAGAGCATTGTCCGAATGAATCATCCGCGTGAGAATTCCTTCGGTGATTACTTCGATTCTGGTAAACTCAGTCACTTTTTGGTCAAACCTGATTCTGTATCCAACCTCTTCGCCTAGAGTTGTCTTAGTCATTTCTGACATTCGCCTTGCAAGGCTCTTTGTAGCTAATCTTCTGGGTTCGAGAAGTAAAATCTTTTTGCCACCGAGCCATTCTTCATCGGCTAGTGTCAGTGGAAGAAGTGTACTCTTTCCAGCGCCTGGAGGTGCTGAAATAATTGCAGAAGGATTCTTTTGAAGTGTCCTTTTGACTTCCTCAATTATTTCTTCTGCCGGTAATCCAAAAGAATAGGGATCTAATTTATCGAAAGTGGACATAGAGCTTTATTCGAAGACGAATATCAACCTTAATCACAAAAAAAACCACAAACCTTGCGGCTTGTGGTTTAATTGAATTTAGCATTTTCTTAGTTAGAGATACTCGCAGCAGCTTTTCCGTACTCCCATCTGATCTCAAAGCCTGAATCTGTCACTTCATATACCAGTCGCTCTTCCATCGAAGAAGTCTGTTGGGAAGCAACATTTACTCTTAAAACATCCTTGCTTGAATCATAGTCAAATGCTCCCCATTGCTCTGCAACGGAGTTGAAAATTAAAGTAGATTCATACTCATTTGGAATGATGAAAAAGGAGTAAGTGCCTGCTGGAAGCTTCTTTCCTTCGACCATGATGTCCTTAGAAGTGGTAAAAGTGGTAGCCTCATTCGCACCAGCTCTCCAAACTTGTCCTAGTGGAACAAGGTCTCCCCAAATCATTCTGCCTTTCACAGCTGGAGAAGAATACTTGATTGTGATGTCAGCACCTCCAGCCTTTCCGTTTGCAGTTTTCGCCGGACTTGCTTTTTCTTGAGCCATTGCGCTAACTGCGAAAAAACTGAAAACAGCTAGTGCGAGTAGTGATTTTTTAAAATTCATGATAATTGTGTTTGAGGTTTTAGTTTATGAAAAGGTAACTCTTTTTTTCGATTCATACTCTGATAGAAGCCCCTTATACCTCTACCCAAGCTTGATTTTTATTACTTTCTACAATTTTGTCGCCTATAATAAGTTCTCGCAATCCGCTTTCAAAAGTAGGGAAGGGAGCATCCTCTGGCTGACTGCCTTCACGGACTGCAGCATACACTTCTTTGAATAATTGCTTAGATGTATCTGGGAAACCTTCCTGATGTCCCCCTGGGAAACTAACAAGCTCTGCCGCTTCTGGGTGGAATAAACCAGGATCCTTCATCAATACGGCATTAGCGCTATCACGATTCCCTACCCAAAGTTCATTTGGTCTTTCGGTGTTGAATTCGAAGTTTGATTTAGAGCCAGCGATTTCAATATTCAATCTATTCTTGCGACCGGCATTAACCTGACTTACTGTTATAGACCCGGTATTACCATTGTCAAATTTCAGAAGAACAGTAGCGTAATCTTCGGAATTAACAGGATATTCCTGATAGTCTGAAGGATCAAGTGCTTTGCCTGAGAATGTTTCTATAGCCTTCAAGGGTTTTAATCTGGTCTTGTGAACGGTAGAGAAATTCGCCATTACAGCTGTCACTTTTAGTCCAGTCACATATTCAGTCATATCGAGAAGGTGAGAACCGATATCCGCTATGGCCCGTGAATCTCCCGATTGATCTGGCTCAAGTCTCCAGTTATAATCAGTCTTATGAAATAGCCAATCCTGAAGGTAAGATCCCATTACTGCGTAAACCTCTCCTAATTCACCCTTCTGACGCATGGTTCGCATTTGCCTAACCATCGGATAATACCTTAGATTAAAGTGAACCGCATTAACAAGCCCTTTCTCCTTAGCGAGAGAAACTAATTCCTCGGCTTCAGCCGTAGTTACAGCTAAAGGTTTTTCACAGATCACATGTTTCCCCGCTAATAAGCAGGCCTTGGTTTGAGGAAAGTGTAGAAAATTTGGAGTGCAGACGTGTACAACTTGAATGCTATCATCTTCAAGCATTGCATCGAAAGTGTAGGCATTTGGAATACCAAGCTCTTTGGCTTTTGCATCAGCTAGCTCCTGGTTTACTTCTACAAGGGCAGTTACTTCAATGTTCGGAAGTCTCCTGAGAGCTTCAAGGTGAGCAGGTCCAATAAAGCCAGTTCCTACGATGGCTGCATTAATGGTTTGAGACATGTTATTGAGTTTGTTGTTAAAAATGGGTGGATGAAAATAGGGATTTTAAACAAAAAGCAGAACATAAATCTGCCTTGTGGTTTTTATTCCTCGGTCGGGTTTTCCCACCACTTGTCTTGAAATTCCTGAAGATTATTCAGGTTGATAAATTCCCCAATTTTAGGAATTGCTAGTGGCAGATCAAGTTCACGTGCTTTTTTGGTTACCCTTTCTACTGGATCAGTCCAGGAATGAAATGCTAAGGTGAATGCGCCCCAGTGGATTGGCATTCCTACTTTGGCTTTCACGTCTACTCCAGCCATAGCAGTTTCTTCTGGGGCCATATGAATATCTTGCCATTTTAAATTGTACTGACCACACTCTAGCATGGCAAAGTCAAATGGCCCATACTTTTGACCAATCTCTTTGAAATGAGGTCCGTAACCACTGTCACCTGAGAAAAATATGTTGTACTCCAGGCTTTTGATCACCCAAGAACCCCAAAGTGTATTGAAACGATCTCCTAAGCCTCTACCTGAGAAATGTCTCGAAGGAGTGAATGCCATTTCTAAGCCCTCGAATTGAGCTTCTTCCCACCATTCAAATTCTTTGATGTCCTTCTGGTTTACTCCCCACTTTTCAAAATGTGCACCTACACCTAGAGGTACATAAAACTGCTTCGTTTTATCTTTGAGCTTTTGGATACTTTCATAATCCAGATGATCATAATGATCATGAGAAATGACAATCAGGTCAATAAATGGAAGCTTTTCTACTTCAATGGGAAGCCTATCATAGTATCTCGGATTTCCCATAAAAGGAATGGGCGATGGCACTCGCCCAAACATGGGGTCAATCAAAATATTCTTTCCATCTATTTGAAGCAGAAAAGCTGAATGACCAAACCAAACCAGTCTATCTGGCACTTTAGGAATGACTAATTCCAATGAGTCAACCAACTCAATAGGAACATCAAACTGTGGGCTTCGATTAGGATCATTTTTGAAAAATTTCGGAAGCATTTGAATCATTTCCCGTGTACTCAAATCCATATCTGTGGGAGTCAAATTGGAGAATTTTCCATCCTTATAGTAGGCTAGTTTTGCAAACTCTTCCTTTTGTTCTTTGCTTGGTGATCCACCAAACTGAGGACTGAGATTCAAGAATAAGACCCCGACGACAAGTAAAAGAACAACGATGGAGAGAACGGTGTAAAGCATGTATTTAAGAATCTTAAATATAGTCTTGAGCATTTTATTGGCTAAAAAGAATCGAAACCTAGGTATAATCCCAGAAATACAGATTTAAATTGGAAAATTAACTAAGGTCTGGCCCTTGTAGTTTGAGCCTCTTTAGTTCTGGTTCCCAATCAAAGTTTACGGTCATTGAATCCTTGCTTTGACCATCTATGTTCCAACAAAGGTTAAAATAGGCGACGTCGAA
>CAZLUY010000760.1:0-3233 GCA_964562785.1 uncultured Limnohabitans sp.
AAGTGATCTGTATGATTATGGGATGAAGTGACTATGTCTATGAAATCCAGAGATGCAGGATCTATCAAAAGCTCGCTCATTCGAACATGTGGCTTATCAGTCTCTGCATACTTCTTGGTCAGACTATCCGATAAGTAAGGATCAAAAAGTACATGAATTCCATTCCACTGAACCAGAAATCCACTTTGTCCAAGCCACCAAACTCTAATTCCATTATTGGATTCCTTTGTACTCAGAATGTCATCTAGTAATGCCTGGTCCTTTTGAAATGGCTTAATCATTTTAATATCCTGAGGGATCTGTTTGTGAATTGTTTGAGTTAGAGTCCAAACCTAATCGCTTTTTTGCTTCTTCTAAAATCGCTACAGTGGCTGAAGCACCCAACCTCGTACAACCTAATTCCATCACATGAATTAGCCCATCTAAAGTCCTTACTCCACCTGCTGCTTTTATTTGGATGTCTGCTCCTGCATGATTCCTCATTAATCTGAGATCATGATCGGTCGCGCCTTGATAACTGTATTTTCCATCAGATCCTTTGACAAAACCATAGCCAGTACTGGTTTTGATAAAAGCTACTCCGGCTTCCGTACAGATTTCACAAAGTTTGATCTTGTAACTATCCTCTGGAAGGAAATCATTCTCAAAAATGACTTTGAGAATAGCTCGATGCTTTTTGCATTCCTCATTGATGGCTATGATTTCCGCTTTCACATAGTCCCAGTCTTCTCCAAGGACTTTTCCTGCATTTGCCACCATATCAATTTCCACAGCTCCATCCTCACATGCTTTTTTGGTTTCAGCGACCTTTAGTTCCGTAGTGTTATTTCCATGGGGAAAGCCGATTACTGAGCAAACTGCAACATCAGAATCTTTTAGGATTTCTGCTGTTTCCTTGACGAAATAGGGTTTAATACAAACTGCTGCCACACCATAGTTAATAGCCAATTCACAACCATCTTTCAGCTCCTGATCCGTGAGGGTAGGATGAAGGAGGGAATGGTCTATCATCTTTGCTAATTGCTGAAGGGTATAATCCATTTCCGACTTATCTCATTTCCTTGGCTCCCTGACACAATGAGGCCAGCTTTCTCTTTGCTGCCCACCTGGCTGTTTGACTTAAACCACAATCAGGAGCTACAGCTAATTTATCTGCAGGCACATATTTTAGACATTCCTGAATTCGCTCCTTTACATCATCTACTGTTTCGATGTAGTAATTTTTCACATCAATGATACCCACAGCTACATCTACTTTTTCAGCAAAAGCAGCAAGAAGTTCAATTTCATCAAATTCCCGATTAGCCATTTCTACATGAATCTCATCCACATCAAAATCCAAAAAGTCTGGAAGCATGGGGTGCAATTTTCGGTATCCTACCGGACGTCCTTTGAAATTCCCAAAACATAGGTGAGTAGACAATCTACTCTTTCCTACAGCCGGCTTTACCGTGCGGTTGAAAATATCTACAAAACGTTTGGTGTCCTCTTTATAGGCATAGCATGACATGGATGGCTCATCCACAGTAATCTCCTCGCAACCGGCTTCAACAAGTCTTTGGATTTCATCCCTGACGAAAGGCAATATTCCTTCAGCCACATCAAACCGATCCTTGTATATTTTGCCATCAGGGATCATTCTTCCTGCTAGGGTGTATGGCCCAGGGATGGAAGCCTTAAGCGTAGGTCCTTCTGGAGCCAAACGCGCCAATCTTTCATACTCTTCCAAGGCACCTAAGCCGTTGGGAGCAGTAAGGGGCTCTACAATACTATGTTTACCTCTTTGGTCATGTGCAGGAGGTCCAAATTTCCTGGTTTCATCATGGTTTGCTTTAATTCCTTTAATGAATCCATAGAATGAAAGATTGAAATCCAATCTGGTCTGTTCACCATCGGTGATTACATCAAGTCCCGCATCGATCTGATCTTTTATCGCCACAGAAACTGCATCATCTATCATTTCCTGAATGTCGGCTTTACCGAACTGATCCATATTGTTGGAAGCAAATTCCAGCCATCCCGGAAAGGGGTAGGAACCGATGACAGTTGTACGAATAGGTATAGGTTGCATAGCTTATGTTAATTCTTTGATTTCGCCTGTTGATTTATCTTTTACAATGGTGACCTGATCACCATTTGGAAGTTTTTCTTTTTTTATGAACCAGTGATCAGCATCATAATCCTGATAGACTGAAGGTTTCTCAACGCCTACCTTTCCTTTCCAAACTTCAAGATTGACTGGTTCCCATTTCTTACTTTTAGCTGAAGTGTATGCAGCGTCCATGATTGCGTTTACCACGTAGCCGTCATAGAAGGTTTCTTGTGGTTCATTTCCTTTTTCAAAGGCATCCAATTGATCGACAAACATGTTGACATAGCCCAATTCTGCAGCTTCATCACCTACAGGGAATTGCCATCCTGAATCTGTTTCAGATTTTTCAACTACATAGCCTTCCTCATTTTCTCCTGAAGTAAACATTTCGAAACCTGTTCTAAGCCAGGAGTTGACCCAAATCGTTCCTTCTGTTCCCATTACCTCGTCTCTGAGGTCCATTCCTCCTCTGAAGGTCCAGCTCACCTCGAATTGACCAATTGCCCCACTTTCATATTTGACCAAACCGATAGCATGATCCTCTGCCTCTATTGGCTTGACTTGTGTATCTGCCCAGCACATTACTTCGACTGGAAGTATGTCCTTACCGATAAAATTCCTTCCGATTTCAATACAATGACAGCCCATGTCCACAATTGCTCCACCTCCAGCAGCTTCTAGATCCCAAAACCAATCAGCATGCGGACCTGGATGAGTTTCTCTGGATTTGGTCCAGAGTACTCTGCCAATAGCACCATCTTTCACAGATTTGAGAGATTTTAAAAACTTTGGAGTGTAGCATAAGTCCTCCAGGTATCCTGTGAATATGCCAGCTTCTTCGCATGCGGTCATCATCCTAAATGCCTCCTGGGCATTTCTTCCCAAGGGTTTGGTACAGAGAACAGCTTTTTTATTTTTTGCACAGGCTAACACAGCTTCTTCATGCAGATAATTGGGTAAGGCAACAATGACTATATCTGCACCAGGGTGGGCAATCGCTGCATCCATATCTGTGAATCTGTTGGGTACGGAATAGTCATCAGCAAATCGATCAACCGTCTCTTGTGACCTTGAATAAACCACCGTAACCTCATCTCTGAGTCTTCTTCCAGTGAGCGATTCCGCATAGAATCTTCCTATA
>CAZLUY010000761.1:0-21139 GCA_964562785.1 uncultured Limnohabitans sp.
AATTCCAAATTAAATTGTTTCAGGCTCAGTCCACATTCCGTCCTCACGGATAATCTGTATCAATTCATCAACAGCATTCTCGGAAGGAACCGCCCGTTTCATTACCTCTTTGCCCTTATACAAGGTGATTTTTCCTTTACCCGAGCCCACATAACCATAATCAGCATCCGCCATCTCACCAGGTCCATTAACGATACATCCCATGATTCCTATCTTCACTCCTTTCAAGTGATCAGTTCTTTTCCTGATCATTGCGGTAGTTTCCTGAAGATCAAATAATGTCCTGCCACAGGAAGGACATGAAATGTATTCCGTCTTAGACATTCGGGTTCTTGCAGCCTGTAAGACACCAAATCCTGTGACATTGTGCAGTTTTATTTGACCGAGAGTTTCCTCCCGGCTATGCTCTTTTTCTTTTTCAAGAGATATAAAAATCCCATCTCCTAAACCATCGATTAAAAGTCCACCAACATCTGTGGCAGCATAAAGCATGGTTTGGTCATCCGTTTGATCCGGATAGCTCACTTTGAGAATTACTGGAATCTCACTGCCCCTCAACATTGCAGAAACCATCGCTCTACGCATTGCGGGCATTGAATGAAGATTGGCAGTTTTAAGGATAAGCACAAAGTTTTTTCCAGACCCGATGAGGTCCAATGCACTTTCTATATCAGTATCAAAAAGCTCAAGGAAATTAAGATCTGGATGAAAATTAGAATCTTCACTTAGGGACTCGAAGTGAAAAAGTGGAAACTTATTCTCCTGATCATCTTGGACCTTCCAAACTGAATAGTCTTGGATTTCCTTCATTCCATTTGGCAGCATGAAGGGTATAGGATTCTGTCCAGAATAAACGAAATCACAACCCAGGTCATTCATCTTCCATTTGTCTAACTCTGGCAAATAGAAATGACCCACAGACTTCATTTCCTTGGGTTGGATATTTTCAATCTTTGAAATATCCGTGATGACTCTTGGAACATTATGATCACCAAAATTAAAAACCTCTAGGGTCTGTCTCTTCTCGTGATCGAAAGGATGAATAGGATACTCGTCTATGGGACTGATCTCCTCATGTCCCTCTCTATGGTTATACCGATCAATCAAGGCCTGTGCTACCGGTGCTTCGAATTCCGGGTCTTCCGTCAATGAAACCCGAACCGTATCACCCAGACCATCTTCTAAAAGAGTTCCAATCCCAACAGCAGACTTAATCCTTCCATCTTCAGCTTCGCCTGCTTCTGTTACGCCTAAGTGCAATGGATAAGGCTTAAAACCACCTTCATCCAGTTTCTGAACAAGCAGTCTATAGGCTTGAACCATTACTTGCGTGTTGGAAGATTTCATGGATATCACGACCTGGTGATAGTTCTCCTCTTCGCAAATCCTTAGAAACTCAAGAGCAGATTCAACCATTCCCAGAGGCGTATCGCCATAGCGACTCATAATTCTATCCGAAAGAGATCCATGGTTTGTTCCAATTCTCATGGCCGTCCCATGCTCCTTGCAAATTCGGACTAAAGGAAGGAATCTCTCTTTGATTCTATCAAGCTCCTCCTGGTAAGTTTCATCGGTATACTCTATAGTTTCGAATTTCTTCTTATCCGCATAATTCCCAGGATTGACTCTTACCTTCTCAACAATTCTGGCGGCGATTTCTGCTGCATTAGGAGTGAAATGAATATCAGCAACTAACGGAGTCTTATAGCCTCTTTTGCGAAGCTCATCCTTTATGTTTTGGAGGTTTTGAGCCTCCTTGATACTTGGAGCAGTAATTCTTACCAATTCACAACCGGCATCAATCATTCGGATACATTGCTCAACCGAGCCTTGGGTATCCATAGTATCGACCGTAGTCATGGATTGCACGACTATATGATTATCACCACCAATCACCACATCTCCTATCTGGACCGGAATGGTCTTTCTCCTGGAGTATTTGGTCAGGCTGTCGCAGTAGCTAGTAGCAAATTTTTGCTGGGATGTTTCCATAGTTTACAAGTCACCAAGTTGAGGGCGAATAATTATTTCTTCAACCACCGATTGAGGAGAAAGGTTATGAGCCGACCAAACAGTTTCAGCAACATCCTCAGCCTTCATGAATCGCTCTTCAGGAAGATCTACCCCCTCCCAGCTTGCCGTATATGTAGCACCCGGCAATATGGAGGTAACTCTTATTTGATGCGGCTTCAATTCTTCTCTTAGGCACTTGGTCATTCCAAGCATCGCCCACTTGGAAATGGCATAGCTACCTCCATTTGGATAGGCCGTCGTGCCAGCAATGGATCCCATACTGAAAATGTGCCCAGATTTCCTTTCAATCATATCTTTAGCGAAAGCTCTAATGATATGATATGCTGAGAAAAGATTGGTATTCATCATGAGCTCGAGATTGCCTTCGTCTTCATCGTGGATAGCTCCAGGAATAAAAACACCTGTATTATTTACCAAGACATCCGGGATATAAGCCTTCCTCACCTCTTTGCAGAAACTTTCTACTTCATATCTTTTAGAGAGATCAGCTCTTATTGCCAAAACTGATGACTCAGGGAACTTATGGGACAACTCTGCCTGCAGTGTTACAAGCTCTTTTTCATTACGGGCGCAAGTGATGAGATCAAAACCCTCCTCTCCAAACCTTTCCAAAATGGCTTTTCCAATCCCTTTTGTCCCTCCGGTTACGAGGATACTTTTTCGCATAATTGTTGGTGGATGAATAGTTAGTATAGCAACTATTTAATGCAAACAAAGTTACATTAATTTATCAGAATAAGGCGGAAACCTGCATCCTTCCCACATGAACGATCTGATCAAGTCCTTCTGAATTTCGACCTTCGTAGATCATGTTTAGTTGCAGGCCCTCTCCTATCTTTTGGAGCCAGTTTAGAGTCCATGTAATGTTTGTTCCGGGCGTAAGTGCCTGTAGCATCTCATAGCCTACAGGTGAATTCGCCACTCCATTATAATCGATTTTAATATACCTTAGATTTCCAGTCAGGGTGGTTTTGATTGCCTTTGCATATCGAATATCTAGACCTACTTCATGACTTTTCGAAATTTCCTGAAACTCGAGATTCTCCACATTTTGCTTTTGGGTGTAGGAGTATTTTACCGTACTTCTAAAATATGGAGAAGGCTGCCAGGCAAACTCTGGCCCCAAAAGGTATTGATCAATAGAGTAATTTCTGTTCTCTAAAAAGTCTGAAGAGGAAACCCTTTGACCTGTAGACCCTATTAACCGAAGGGTGGCTATGGAGCTGAAATTATAACGGGTATTAATCCTCCAATCTTTTTGAATCAAGTCTTCAAACCCACCTGATAAAAGCTGCTTAAACTGACTATCAAAAATAGAGAAGTCAAAGCCGTATTTTGCTGACGCCCTGTTGAAGAAAAAACTAGATCGAATCACCTGTCGGAGTCTCAGTATTTCATCTCGATCAATTCCACCTATAAATGGATTAACTCTATCTCCAAACTTATCTGAGGTAACCTTTTTCTCTACACTTAGGCTACTGGTGTTGGAGAATCTTTGTAGGAATTCTCTAATGCCTCCAGCGCCTTTCCAACTGTCAGGGAATCGTGCTTGAAACCTGTAATTAAGTAAGCTGGTATAGGCCTGAACATAGGTGTCGGTAGGTACAAAAATTTTAATGTACTGCTTCTCTTCAGGATTAATGGCCAAATAAAACTCATTTAGCTGCTGGACCCCATCTCCATTATCATCTCTCCAGGTATGGGTACCATCTCCATTAGGCGCCAGGATATAAACAAACTCTCGCTGCAATTCACGCCCATTCCCTATGGCATAACTGATGTCATTACGGATCAGGTTTTTCCCAAGCGTTCCCTGATAATCCAGCTTCCCCATAACGCTTGTTTCGGTTTCAAGATCCCTATACAGGTAATCCAATTCACGATAGGTAAATGTTGAATTCAGATTATGGTTTTTCCACTGCTTGCGAAAACTGAAGTTTGCGGTAAAGGCTTCGGTGTCATTTTGAAAAACTCCCTGAAATGGCGCTCGGTCTTCTCTGATAGCTGCATCGAGAATAAATTGATAGCTGAGGGAATCATTACTTCGAATGAAAGCACGATGCTCTTTAAAATTCATCGCAGTACTTAAGACAGAGTCCGTCTCCACATTGGTCAGGGAGTTTCTATCAATTGAAAATTGATAGCCCGGGATAAGAATTTTCGAATTGTAACTAACCTTTCCTGAATACCTTAGCCAGTCCGATCTCAAATCATTTTGCTGGTCACCATCCAATAGAAAGAAGTTTTGATCAAGTTGGAACCGTTCATTCAGGTTCAATTTCCAATTGGCAAAATGCTGAGATCCTGTAATAACATCTTCCCTATTTCTCAAATAAACTCCATAGCTAAACTCATTCTTTACATCCTTAAAGAGTCTCACATTGGCTTTGAATAGTCTTTCCGAGGCAGCCTCTTCCAAAGCACTTTGATCCAATCCCCAATCCCGATCAAATTCGATGTATCTGAAACGATCAATAAAACTGAAGTTCGTTGTATTCAATTCGAATTCAGCATCAGAGCTTACCTTATATCCTTTCAAAAAATTTAATTCTCTGTCAACTGAGCTAAGCCCAACTTTCCACCCCAGCCCTTGATTATCCTCATCACCAATTGTCGAGAACAGGTTCTGATCGACGGATGATAGAGCTAACTCTGTGTAAACCGACTCTTTGGATCCAAGCTTTACTCTTGTTCCAGCTGTGACCATCCTCTTACTATCAGGAGCAGGCAGCTGAGTTAAAATGGAATAATCACCTTGTCTCTGGCCGTTGATTCTAGGCACATAAACGTATACCGTACCATTGGCTAATTGAGATTCTCGGCGATAGTCTCCTCTACCGTCACCAACTTGAGAAAAAGACAAATCGAAATGTGCTTTATCTGGATCTACAGAATAAACATAGTATTCAAGTTCATTCCCTTGCTCATCAAAGCCTATGACTTTCTCATACAGGATTCTATTTGCATCAAAAGCTACGCTATCAATTCTCGGAATCACAGCTAGATCCGTCCGGTCCCCTACGGCTGCCAAGAGTCCTTGTTCCTCCTGACTAAACTCAGTGAAAAGTGGCCTATTCTTATTGTCTGCTTCCTGGTAATAGTTGAGGTAAACTTCTACATCTCCGTTAGTTTGGGAATGATTGGCTCCTATGATAGATCGGCTGTAATTTCTCTCAGCATATTCAAAGTCGACACGAACTCTGGAGTATTCAGTAATGAGAACCTTTGGTGTGAAAGTAATTTCTGCTTGGTTGTAATCAATAATGTAATCCTCATTAAACCCTCTTTTCAATAATTTTCCATCAAGAAATACTCTTTCGGAGTTTGCCATGATGATCACAAATCGTTCATTTTCTGGTCCACTAATCAGATATGGGCCAAGTACCCCCTCAAGAATTGGGAGCTGAATAGAAGCAAATTTACCCTTAGCAATTGAGGCAAAGGCCTGACTACTTGCTTGCCAACGATCAGAGAGTTTATAGTTCGTGGTTAGCTGAAGTCCCTGTACATTTTTGTAATACCTGAGGAACTCAGACCGCCTTTGTCTTAAGACTACATCCCCTGCAGCCAGACTAAAATTATCATTATACAGTTCGATCAGGACATTGTCAAAATCCTGAATTTGTTGGGTATTCCCTTCTGGTTGAAAAGGTACATTTTGATCTGTGATACTCGCGCGTATCTTTAACTGCTCACTGATGCTTCCTTCCAATTGAAGATTCAAGGCAGAATTGACAAAGACGTTTTGAGTATTCCCAAAGGATACTCCTCGCGTCAAACTTCCTGTTTTGTACAAATTGGTGGAAGGGAAAAGCTCCTCACGGAAATCAAACTCTTCTTGTTGGACAACCCGATTGTCTTTGAAAAAGGCCATGGAATCATAATCAGCAGACAGTGTCCTCCTTGAAACGGGCTGATCAAATCGAAGAGCGAAGGTTCGGTAACAAAGCTCCAAGGAGTCTGGCAGATTTGTCGAAGTATCAGTGAGTTGAAGACGGTTTCCAGCAAGGTTGAATTCAAAGGAAAACGAATTCCCTACCTCACCCTTTAGGGAGATGCTTTCTTCTACTACAGAAAGTGAATCTACAACAAGACCATTTTTGAGGTCTTCAATAGGTATCCACTTGCACTTTTGTTGGGCGTCGACGTTT
Source organism: uncultured Limnohabitans sp. (assembly GCA_964562785.1). Classification (GTDB taxonomy): domain Bacteria; phylum Bacteroidota; class Bacteroidia; order Cytophagales; family Cyclobacteriaceae; genus Algoriphagus. The sequence goes on from CAZLUY010000761.1 coordinate 6,186, forward strand.
CGGCTGAAGATCAGCAGAAGCATACATAAACCAACCCATAAACGCATAGACATCAACCTAACAGAACTAAGGTAGCGAAATCACCCCTTTTGCACCAATGGAAAAGTCAGGTAAAAAGTCGTGCCCTTGTCAGTCTCTGTTTCAAACCAAATCTTCCCTCCAGCCGTTTCTACACCGCTTTTTGCGATCGCTAAGCCCAATCCAGAACCTTGAGTTTTGGTACTGAAATTCGGGATGAATATCTTTTCACGGAGGTCCAAAGGAATACCTTTCCCGTTATCTGAAATTTCCAGAAATACTGCAGTATCACTAAGCCATAACCATGCCTTGATCACAGGTCTCTGCCCTTCCTCTACGGCCTGGATTCCATTAATGACCAAATTGGTGATAACCCTTCCAAAAAGCTTATCATCACCCATTATTGAAATATCATCCGTATAGGAGTCATCCTTGAATTTAAGATCTACCCGGTCATCATTGGTGTAAAGCTCCAACACCTTCATCACCACTGATTTGAAATTCATTAATTCATTCTTGGGCAAAGGCATCTTGGCAAAGGTGGAGAAGGAGGAGGCAATTCCACTAAGCGCATCAACCTGATGAATCAGTGTAGTCAAGGAATTCTTCAGTCGCTCTTTTTCGTCTAGTTCACCTTGCCAATCCAATCGCATTAAGTGCTGCAAGGTCAGCTTCATGGGAGTCAATGGGTTCTTAATCTCATGCGCAACCTGCTTGGCCATCTCTTTCCAGGCTGATTCCTTCTCACTAGAAGCAAGAACCTTCTTACTTTTTTCCAGCTTGTAAAGCATGTTGTTATATTCCTTCACCAGCATCCCGATTTCATCCTGAGTGGTCCAAACCATAGGTTCATTATTCTCAAGGTTCGTCGCTTTTAGCTTTTGAGTGAGGAGCTTGAAGGGAAAAGTCAAATTCTTGGATACGAAATAGGAAATAATCAGGAATAGGATAAAAATGACTACAAAGGCATTGAAAATATTGCTTAATACATCAGATACCATCTTATTCAACTCAGCCTCGGATTCAAAAAATGGTACCGCCAGCATCCCGGCCAACTCTTGCCTCTGTCCTAACAAAACCGGCATATATACCGATCTATATTTGAGGTCTCCGACCTCTTCCTCGACTAGTAATTGGTTCAAGTTATTCTCCCTAATCGCTGCCATGGCAGCAGGATTAATTAGCCTTGCAAGAATTCTCTTTTCAAAAATATTTGGTCTATTCGTGGAATAAAGTCTTCCATCAGCAGAATAAAGGTTGAGCTCACTTCCGGTAGTGTTTGCTAAATAAGAGACCTCCTCATCGATCAAATCCTGGTTTTGATTATCCATGGATCGATTGCCAATAAAGCTTGTGAGATTACCTCTAATGAGCTCTGCCTTTTGCAAATATTGCCGATCCAAGTCATCCCGGTAACTATTAGCAAGTAGTCCCAAAGTGATTATACTGATGATAAGAATTGGGAAGAAAAATGCGAAATTCAGATAAAGCTGAAGTTTGGTCGAATAGTTAAAAACAAAGTTTTTGTATCCCCTAAAAAGAGTATTGATCAAAATTGCCAGGAATGTGAGAAGGACAAAGACTACGAAGTAGAGGGAGATATTTCCTGCAAAACTCGCAAAAGAGATGGACGGGGAAGACACCACAATCAACCTGGACTCATCCTCAATTCCTAAGTGATGGAAGCCTGACTGTGAAACGCCAGATTCCGTCAACCTTGAGTTCCCTAATACTTCTTGAAATCTCAAGCCCGAATAATTGAAACTCCCTGTACTGGAGATCAAGGTACTATCCTGAAAAATCCCATAATCATATTGACTAGGATCCAGTTTATCAGTGAATTTTTTGTCGAGCAAAAGTTTCGGATAAACATTAGTCGGCTGAATATTGATCTGCCTTAGCTCAAGAAGGATGGTCCCTAAATTCGAGCCGTCCTTTTCCATAGAGATGAAAGAAACGAATTGGTTGCCATCCGCAGGTGAATCTCCACGGATAAAAAAGAGCCCTTTCACATCAGTGGCATAGTCACTCTTGACCACTCGATTTCTTACTGAGGCCAATCTTCGAGAACCAGAAGAACCAAGAATCCTGGTTCCTGGAATATTGTAAATGGATACATTTACATCGAATTGATCAAAATAATTATCCAGATAGATTTTCCGGATTTTGGTTTCTATCGGTTCTTTAGACAGTAGTGGGTCACTTAGACGATTCTGAATGAATAAATCAGATTCGATTCTTGTCATGATCTCATCCAGAAAAAACTCCGTGATGATATCGTTTTCTATAAGGTTCTGATTTGTGAATCGCACCTTAGAGTCCAGAAGTTCCTGCTGTTCGCTTCCTCGGGTGCTCAGCCCGGTAATTACGGCTGCAAGGATAGAAGTAAAAAAGAAGGTATAAAATGTGTCCAGCCCGAGCCTGAATACATTCTTCGAAAGTTCGAACCGGAGAACAATGAAGAATAAAATCAGGTGAGTCAGCCAAGCAAGCGCCATCCAAAGGTCTACAAAGAATAATAGCGCTCCGATCGGGGCTCCAATTATGAAAACCAGTTGGAGAAAGAATCTCCAATCTCTGCTCATACTTGTCAATAGACTACACAAAGCCACTGTGATGAGGACATAGATTGCTCCCCATAGGAACAAAATCAAATAGCTAATCAGCTGGTATAAATTGAGCGAAGAGAAATTCGATATATCCAGTGCCCAAGCAGAATTTCTTATGAAATCACCAGGTATTTCCCAGAAGGAATACATGAAGAAAGTGGAAAAGGCTAGGCAAAGGAAAAAGATAGTTGCCTTCTCATTTCTTGACTCAAACATCTTGATTCTTTCCATCATTCCCGTCGAAATGAGTTTGAGAATCACCCAAGCAAAAAGGAAGGTAAAGCAGAGCGTATTAAGCAATAAATCCCCCAAACTAGGATTGAACCAAGACGAGGCATAATTCACTGGGTCAAATAAACTCAAGTTGAAAAAGGCCCCTGGGAAATCGAAAAAGAGCATCAAGAACCGGAAACCAAAAATTAAGCTAGCTGCCAAACCGATGGACCTCCATTGTCGACCTGTCTTCCAGACCCTCAGAATCAAATCGAAGCTGAGAATGAAATAAAGGAGAAGTACAGAGGTAAAGAATAAAAGGATTGTGGGATTTCTAAGCTTATCCGGGGGTTGATATCCAAATTGAAAATCAATGCCAAAAACTGGCTCCGATTCAGAATTGCCAATTTGAAATGTCCCTTCTTCTGGTACCTGGAAAAGTTCAAAATTAGAATTTCCGAAAATCTCTGGATTGGGTCCTGATACTAGATAATCGTTGGAAACACCTACGGGAAATATCAATCTCACAGCATGCAGCAACCAATACTGTTGTTCATTCCGCGTAATTTGCCTTGATCTTACTAGAAGTGTTCCCGAGGCATCCTCAATCAACTGAAATGGAATAGATTTATCAATTGAGGAAAAATCAAAGCTGAGGGTATAATCCGACCAGAATAATACCTCATTATCATCATTCAGAAGGAAAAATGGGAACTCATGCTCAATGGTTTCTATTACCTGAAAATTCACTGAATCCTCAGGCCTGGCACTCATTAAAATATTGATGAAATCCTGATCGATTTGCTCCTCAATCCCTATAATTTTTGACTGCAAATCCTCAAATGCAATCTGCTCTTCACTTTCCTGAAAAAAGAAGAAATTTAAAATCAGAACACCAATCAGGGAAACAGCACTTGCCAGAATAATCCAGCGCCGGGTAAGGAGCGTCATTAGGAATAAAAATAAAAAAGCAAAGTCATCATTCAAACTTTGCTTCCATCAGCGACTCATATACTGAGTTTGGCTTTCTTTTTCTTGGCTGATCGGTACCAGAAAAAGCCGATGATCATTGCCATCAAATATGGCATTACAAAAAGATATAAGATCCCATTATTCAAACCTGCCGCAACACTCGTGTCGCCATTGCTTACATTATTCTCAACAGACGCCCTACACATCGCACATTGGGCATGAGAAGCTGAGCTTATCAGAAAGAAAATTGCAACTATTACAAGGCCTTTAATCTTATTCATCTCTAATACTTTTTCCTAAAATCAGTTTACGTAATAAGGACTGATCATCAAATAGACTATCACTCCAGTTACTGATACGTAAAGCCAAATTGGATAGGCAAATTTAACAACTTTTTTATGCTTTTTGCGCTGATCCGTGAGCCCATAATAATAAGCAAACAGAATAGGAAATAAAGCTACTGCAGCTAAAAGAATATGACTGATTAGAAGAAAGTAATATACGGGTCTGATCCACCCTTCTCCACCGAAAGAAGTGCTTTCAGCTGCTCCATGGTAAACCACATAGGACACAAGGAAAATAGCCCCAAGACCAAAAGCTGTAGACATGGAAGCTTTATGCATCTGAATATTATCCTTCTTAATAAATACCAAGCCTGCTATCAAGGCAATAGACGCCGCCGTGTTTATGACAGCATTCAAATGAGGCAGGAAATAAACCCATTCAGCACCTGACCCAATCTTGGACGGAGTGAAAAGTAAGACAGCTACCACAACCGGGATCAAAATTGAAATGATAATGATCCAGGATTTCACCTTCCCCTCATTGGCCAAAAGCGTCGATTTACTTTCTTCCATGTAATAAGACTTTTGTTTCCAGCATTAATAAGTCAACATCTTCCCTATTTGTTCCAGAATAGTATCCTCTAATCCTTCCTAATTCGTCTACGAGGATGAACTTGTCGCTATGGATAAAATCATCTGGTACGCCGAGACCATCAATTGTGGGTAGCACAAAACCGCACCGAGCTAATTCATAAGTTTCTAGTTTATCACCAGAGAGGAAATCCCATTTACCTGCCTCAGCTCGATGATCATCAGCATATTGCTTGAGAACCTCAGGAGTATCATAAGTAGGGTCAATACTAATCGATAAAATCTGCACCCTGTCCTCGTCTCTGAACATATCATTCACCCGTTCCATTTCTTTGGACATCACAGGACATATACTTGGGCAAGAGGTAAAGAAGAAATCAACAATTGTGATTTTTCCATCCATCTGAGCCGAACCAACAGCATTACCTTCTTGATTAACGAAAGTAAACTCCGGAATATAATGCTGAGTGGTGTCACTAATCGGGCATTCCTGAAAAGGATTATCCACTCCATTTTCGAAATAGACAGGAAGGTCATATTCATTAGTCCCAAAGCTTTTTAGGAACATGAAAATTAGTACTGGGATAAGCAGTATGCATACCAACACCATACCTTGAAGCAAACGCAAACTTCTCATAGTTGTATAACAAAAAACAAGGTTGAAGTGCTACTCCAACCTTGAAAAATTTTTGAATTTTTTGAATTTCCTACCAGCGCATCATAAAGATATCGCTGCCTTCCTTGGCCAGTGCGATCAGTAACCAGATCAGGAAGATCAAAGGAACTATAATTGAATAGAACAATGGCTTTACTTCATCACCGAGGTGCATAAATTCCATCATAATATATTTCGCTTTCCAGATGGTTAATGCGATAAACAAGGCATAAAGAAGTATTCCTCTATCCATGGTAAAAGCCATGATAAATTCGGCAATGGTTAATGCCAAAAGAATACCAGCTGTTTTCCAGATTTTCTTGATCTTCTCGCTATTCTTAGGTGTTACCTCTAGCGTTGATTTATTCTGTTGAATATCCATTGAATCGAAATTTTAGCCTTAAATAAGATAGAATAGAGTAAATACAAATACCCATACAAGGTCTACAAAGTGCCAGTACAATCCGATCTTCTCAACCATCTCGTAATGACCTCTTTTGTCATATTCCCCTACCGCTGCTTGATAGAAGCAAAGGAATAAAAGAACTACACCAATTGTTACGTGGAATCCATGGAATCCAGTGATAAAGAAAAACAATTGAGCGAAGGTCGCTGGCCCATATTCATTGACGGTCAGGTTTGCACCAAAGACTGTCTCTGTTACTTCTTGACTTAAGGTGTTTATGTACGTCAAAACAGAACCACCATCAGTACCATGGATGAAGTGGTTCCACTCCCATGCCTGACAGCCTAGGAAAGTTACACCTCCAACGATGGTCCAAAGCATCCATTTAACCACATCATTTCTATCATTTCTATGGCCTGCTTCTACGGCTAATACCATAGTAACGGAACTAGAAATCAAAATGAATGTCATGATCCCTACAAAGACAAGTGGCGCATGAATTCCATGAAGGAATGGAACTGCTTCAAATACCAATTCAGGAACAGGCCAATATTGATTTGACCCTACGAAAGACTCTGCTGGTCCGGCATAGGCAGGGTAAGTTACCCTTGTAGCCAAATAGGTGATCAGAAAAGCGGCGAAAGTAAAGATGTCGGAAAGCAGGAAAAACCACATCATGAGTTTTCCATAGCTAGCCTTAAGAGGTTCGTTTCCACCTCCCCAGACTCCGCGTTTGGAGCTTACACCGATCGCTGTAGAATGCGCTGACATAGACTTTTAATTAGAACTGAGTTAATGATTCAAAAGCAGGAACATAAATAAATATAACCAAAGACCGCCAAGAAAATGCCAGTACGTGGTGGCCATTTCCATGGTGTTCATTTCCTGCGAATGAACTTTATATCTAAAGGTCGAAATTAATACAATAATCAGAAATATCACACCGCTTATGAGGTGCAAGGCATGTAGTCCCGTGAAAACATAAAGGAAAGAACCTGCCGGATTTCCAACGAAGAAAACTTCTCTATCTACAAGTGCTACCCAGCTATACCACTGCCCAATCAAAAAGGCAATTCCGAATAGAACAGCAAAGCTTAGGGCAATCCTTAAGGTTGCAAGATTATTCTTTTTAGCGGCGAAATATCCCCACTGCAAAAAGATACTGCTCACCACAACCAGCCCTGAAGTGAAATAGAAAATCTCAGGTAAATCATATTCTAACCAGTTCCCTTCCGACTGCCGGACAATGTAAGCACTGGTCAAAGCCGCAAATACCATTACCACAGTCACCATGAACAACCAAAGAGCAAACTTCTTTGGGTGCATGGAGATGGGCTGCTCCACCATATCTACATACTTCAATTCCTTCTCCATCTTTAAGGCATTTTGTCTAATAGATAAGCTATCTGAACAATTGGCAGATAGAGGAAAGAACCAAACATGATTTTAAGGGCCGACTTTCTAGACCCGTCTCTCATCAAAGAGAATGTCTGAGCTAGGAATAGCACTCCACATACAGTCGCAATGATTCCAGAGTTCAGCCCTGTCAACCCGAAATAGGTCGGCAACAACCCTAGAGGCAATAAAAAGAGGGTATAGATCATGATTTGAAACGCTGTGTTCAAATCTTTCTTTCCTCCAGAAGGAAGCAACTTGAAACCTGCTCTTTTGTAATCCTCATCACTCACCCAGGCAATTGCCCAAAAATGTGGAAACTGCCAAATGAATTGAATCCCGAAAATTATTAAGGCTTCATAGGAGATACTTCCCGTTGCCGCAGTCCACCCCAACAAAGGAGGCATAGCACCAGGAATCGCTCCTACAAAAACTGCAATCGGACCAACTCTTTTGAGAGGCGTATAAGCAAATACATAAAGCACCATGCTCAATACTCCAAGTAAAGTTGTTAATGGATTAGTAAATACCCACAACAAACCAATACCAAGGAATGCCAAAGCCGAAGCAAACAAATATGCCTCGGACAATGAAATTGTCTTTAAAGGCAAGGGTCGGTTTTGGGTTCGCTTCATCAAGCGATCCAAATCCCTTTCTAGAATTTCATTAGCCGCACCAGAGGCTCCGGTAATTAAAAATCCACCAAAGGCCAAACCTAGAAAGTGAGGCCAGGAAAATGCCACAGCTGTATCACCAAGGATAAAGCCGAATACTGCTGAAAAAGTAACTAGCGCAGACAAACGAAACTTGATCAAGTCCATGTAGGCCTTGACTCTAAGTTTAATTCCATCTATGGCCGATCGGCCAGTTACATCAATTACACTCATTTCAACTAATCTTGAAACTGTATTTTTTATATTCTCTGAGTTGAAGTAACAGAATAAACTGAACTCCAATAATCAAACATCCAATCAATAAATGGAAAGGCTGTAAGAAGGCTGGAATCCCAAAGTAGGCCATTCCCATTCCCGTAGCGATTTCCAAAACAACCATAACAAGCAAAACCTGTGACCAGACATTAACTTCGGAATGCCTTAAGGTATACTTGAATGCGAAGAAGAAGTAAGCAACATGGACTGCAAGAATCGCAAGGGAGAAGGACCTGTGTACAAGGAAAATCATCCCAGTTCTTTCGACCCATTCATCTCTCAACATATAACCTAAACTTGAGGCGACGATATCAATTTGTTCTCGAACCTGAGTTCCAAAAACAATCTGAACGATCATTAAAACGATGCCTACCACAAGAAGCCAACCCAATTTTGGTGGAACGGAAGTACCTCCAAAATCTTTACCCCCGCTAACTGTAGCCAGGTGATACACCCAAATCAGTAAGGCAACCAAGAGAATGGCTAGAATCATATGAAAGGTAATCATCCAAGCCATCAAGTTGGTTGAAACCACTAAAGAGCCTATCCAACCTTGAAAAAGAACCAATATCAAGGAAGCTATCGCTCCGATGGTAATTCTTTTATCAACTTTCCAGAGAGCAAAGGATCTCCAGGCGGTCAAGAGGATTAATAAACCTATCACTGCACCAATCAGCCTGTTCACATATTCGATCCAGGTTTTAGTCGCGTTGAATTCTTCTTCGATCAGAATGGACTTATCACTGGCTATCTCTTCAGCCTTCTTATCCATTCCAATGTTTTTCAATGTCGCAATGAACCGTTCGTTCTTTGCCAGCCTTTTGGCTAAATATATTTCTTGATAGTTGTCTGGTAATTGGTCTACACTAGTGGGTGGAATGTAACTTCCAAAGCACTTTGGCCAATCTGGACATCCCATGCCTGAACCAGTGCTGCGGACCATGCCACCTACCCATATCAAGAAAAAAACAGCAATCACCGTGATCAAACTGATCCGGCGAAAGCTGTTGATTTTAATATTACCCTTCGGATTCATTGGAAACCAAAACCTCGTCTTCATCCTTCATGATCTCAAGCTCAGCTTTCACCTGCTCTTGCTCATGAGGTAAGTTGGATTCTGGAGTCTCCGAAAGTGGTACGGTCTGTGGAATGAAATCCTCTTCAGCTCCTGGCTTAGAATAGTCATAAGGCCAACGATAAACTGTTGGGATCTCACCAGGCCAGTTACCATGTTCTGGATGAAGAGGAGTAGTCCACTCAAGCGTATTAGATCTCCATGGGTTCAAGCTTGCTTTTCTTCCTCTATACATGCTGTAGAAGAAGTTGAAAAGGAAGATAAACTGAGCTCCGAATGTAATTATTGCTGCCACCGAAACGAACATGTTCAAATCAGTGTACATATCCGAGAACGCGAAGTTTGTCCAGCTGTAATATCTTCTTGGGAAGCCAGCGATTCCGATGTAATGCATTGGGAAGAATACCATGTAAACCCCAACAAATGTTGCCCAGAAGTGAATGTATCCCAACCTGGCATCCATCATCTTTCCAAACATCTTAGGGAACCAGTGGTAAACACCTGCCATCAATCCAAAGAATGATGCAGATCCCATTACAAGGTGGAAGTGTGCCACAACGAAGTATGTATCGTGCAGCTGAATATCAATGGCTGAGTTTCCAAGGAAAATACCAGTCAACCCACCAGAGATAAAGAAGGAAACCAAACCAATTGAGAACAGCATACCCGGTGTGAAGACTAGGTTACCTCTCCATAAAGTTGTCAGGTAGTTAAACACTTTAACTGCAGATGGAACCGCAATAATCAATGTTAGGAACATAAAGATAGATCCCAAGAAAGGATTCATCCCTGACACAAACATGTGGTGCGCCCATACAATGAATGATAGAATTGTGATACCCAACATGGAAATAATCATCGCTTTGTATCCAAAAATTGGCTTTCTGGAATTTGTCGCAATAATCTCCGAAGTGATCCCTAGTGCAGGCAGAAGTACAATATATACTTCAGGGTGACCAAGGAACCAGAATAAGTGCTGATAAAGAACAGGGCTACCTCCTGTATTAGGAAGAGCTTCACCGCCGATATAGATATCAGACAAATAGAAAGAAGTACCAAAACTTCTATCAAATACTAATAGTAAAGCAGCTGCAAAAAGAACTGGGAATGAAAGTAGTCCAATAACTGCTGTTAGGAAAAACGCCCAAATCGTCAGTGGTAATCTTGAAAAGGACATTCCCTTGGTTCTCAAGTTGATCACAGTAGTGATATAGTTAATACCACCAAGTAGTGAAGATGCGATGAAGAAAGTCATCGCTACCAACCAAAGAGTCATTCCTAGTCCGGATCCTGGAATTGCCTGCTCAAGTGCAGACAAAGGAGGGTAAACTACCCATCCACCACCGGCAGGACCAGTCTTAATAAATAGGGAAATAAACATAATCACACTGGAAAGGAAGAAGAACCAGTATGAAAGCATATTCATAAACCCGGAAGCCATATCTCTAGCTCCGATCTGAAGTGGAATAAGGAAGTTTGAGAATGTACCACTCAAACCTGCTGTCAATACAAAGAATACCATAATGGTACCATGCATTGTCACCAAAGCCAGATAGAATGTAGGATCAAGCGCACCGGTTTCGTCAATCCATCCTCCTAAAAGTGGTCTTAACCACTCAAGGTTCATATCAGGAAATCCAAGCTGGAGTCTGAATAGAATAGAAAGGAAACCTCCAATAACAGCCCAGAAAATACCGGTAACCAAAAATTGTTTACCGATCATTTTATGATCCGTAGAGAAGATGTACTTCGTTATAAAATTATCATGATGCTCATGCTCGTGAGAATCGTGAGCTACATCATGATTGGTAATTGATGCTGTTGCCATAATATACCTTTGTTAATTACTTTTCGCTAATCTGAATTTCTGCCAACTCTTTCAATTCTGCAGGAAGATTCTCAGCCAATGCTGGATTCTGCTTAATGAAAGACTGTTGCTCTGAAAGCCAAGCCTGATACTCCGCTGGCTCTACTACCTCTATCACCTTCTTCATTGAGAAGTGTCCCCGACCGCATATTTCTGTACAAGCGATTTCGTATTCAAATTCAGGATTTCCTAGCTCTGCTCTCATTTCAGCAGTGGTCTTTGTTGGTACAAACCAGAAACGAGTTGGCATACCAGGAACAGCGTCCATTTTAAGTCTCATATGAGGAGCAAATACTGAGTGCAATACGTCTCTTGCTCTGATCTTAAATAGAACAGGCTCTCCTTTTGGAATTACAACCTTTGGAGATGGGAAATCATCAATTGAATTCACGTCAGTGAAGTCAACACCATGTGAGTTCAATGCAGTAATAAGACGATAGTCATAATCACCTAGAACATTGTCAGCACCCGGATATCTTACTTCCCATGCAAATTGATAACCCATTATCTCAACAACATGAGCATTTTCAGGTGCCGGGGCAGTAATGTCAGACCATGCCATCCAACCTGTAAATACCAAAACTGCAAGAACAACACCTGGAACAGTTGTCCAAATGATTTCAAGCTTATTGTTGTCAGGATAAAATGAAGCTTTCCTGTCTTCCTTGTACTGATACTTGTAAGGGAAGATGAAAAGCAAAACATGGGTAACTAGGAATATAAGCCCAGTCACAGCCATGGTAATCCAGAATAAGTTATCAGTAACCACCCCATGCTCAGAGGCAATCGGTAGCTGATAATTATCAAACTCTTTGATTGAATACCAGAACATCAAAATTCCAGACCCAATCATAAATAACACAAATAGTAGTGCATTAATCTTATTACTGGATGAAGCGATCTTTTTGTCAGAACCCTTCACTACAGAAACCAATGTTTGGATTCTGTAAACCATCCAAATTATGGATAGCAGTAATAAAACACCTACACCGATAAGAAATCCGTACATATCTTAATTTTTACTTATTTAAATATGATGATGATAGCTCTCCTCGAGCATTGGGTGATTCTTTGGAACCAAATTCCCTTTAGCCAACCCTCCTAACACAACCAACGTCACTGCTGAACCATAAAGCAGGAACATACCTATTTCCATAAATCCAATTCCTCCATTGTGCCCCAGTGTACCTGGTTGCACCATAAGGAAGAAATCCACCCAGTGTCCCGCAATAATCAGGGAACAAACTAATTTCAAGAACACACCGTGTCTCTTCGAATCTCTTGTCATCAAAACCAAGAATGGAAGGACAAAGTTTACCAGAATATTTACAAAAATAAACGGCCCATACACGTCACTTTCCAGTCTCTCAAGGAAGTATACTGACTCCTCAGGAATGTTTGCATAATAGATCAAAAGGAACTGTGAGAACCACAGATAAGTCCAGAAAATGGTGAAACCAAATACGAACTTACCAAGGTCATGCACATGGTTTTCATTAACCATCTCTAAGTATCCCAAGCTCTTCAAGAAAATGGTGATAAGAGTGATTGCAGAAAGTCCAGCTACAAACCAGGATGAGAATACATACCATCCGAATAGCGTGGAGAACCAGTGTGTATCTATAGACATCACCCAATCCCAAGCAGCAATAGAAGAAGACACTGCAAAGAAAATGATGAAGTAAGCTGACCAACTTCTGATCTTAAACCATGAGGAAGTACCTCCAAGGGTATCTTCATTGTAAGACATGGATCTCAACTTATTAAAGAAGAACACCCAGAATCCAAAGAAGATGACCATTCTAGCGATATAGAAAACAGGGAACGTCCCCTTTTCCATTGGCCAATAGAAAAAGGCTCCTTTTCCATCGATGATTGAATCATACTCAGGGGAAGCCTTATCGAATAAATAGCTATGCGTCCAGTGGAACAGATCATGATTAGCAACAAAGAATGTCACAATCGTTAGTACCGCTGCATAAGGCAGCCAGCTACCCAAAGAAAGCATTACTCTTACTATTGGCGCAGACCAACCAGCTTGAGCGGCATATTGGATAGCAAAGAAGAATACACCTATGATTGCAATACCAGCAAAGTAGATGTTGTTAATCCAAAGGTTAGCATAAAGCCTTTCATACCAATGGAAAGCATGACCGCCTGCTTCACCAGCTTCTTCGTGACCTCCACCGAACATGGCCATCACAATACCAATGACCAAAAGAACAGCACCTATACCCAAAACTGTGAAGATGGGCTTCTTTAGAGCTGGAGTAAACTCAAATTTTTGATCCAGATTATAATTTTGTACGTCGTGAGCCATGATTAATTAGCTGGGGTTTCTGTTTCAGTAACTTCGGCAGTAGCTTCAGCAGTCTGAGCGCCAACGCCGCCTTGAATTTCTTGTTTCACGTAATGAACAATCTTCCATCTGTTTTCAGGGGTAATCTGAGAACCATGGGCTCCCATTCTTCCCTTTCCTTTAGTGATTACATGGAAGATATGACCTTCTGGAAGTCCTACATAAGCACCACCGGTCAGATTAGCCACACCACCGATGACCATACCTGCTAGTCCATCTCCTTCACCTTTAGCACCGTGGCATGCATTACAATACTGCTCATAAAGCGCCTCTCCATCCTTAAGCACATCGTCATCCAAGGCGACAGGATTTCTGGTTAGGGCAGCTTCTTCAAGCTGATCCATTTCCAATCGGTATGGAAGGTATCCTTGCTTATTTCGAGGAACTGTGTTTGCCACAGGCTCTCTCATATTCATGTTATGAGGATTGTACACATTACTGTTATAAAACTCACCTTTGCCGTCTTCACGGGTAGACAACCAGCTACCTTGTGATTCATCAGTAATCTGAGTCAATCCCTCGTAAGGTACGGAGTGATACATCTGAGGAGCATATTCCAGACCTTGATTTTCACCACCAGCTTTACAGCCAAACAAAAGGCCACTTACCAGCGCAAGACCAAGTAGATTTGAAATTTTCATGTTTCTTAATTTACTCATCGAAACTTTTGTTATTGACTTCGGTGGCACCGGAAGCCTTCAATACTTCTTTGATTTTAGCCTCTTCCATGGAAGAGTTATTAGCAAGGTCAATAGCCATGATATGCTTATCGTCAGTACTTCTCAGATCGAAGATTCTTGGCTTTGCCCAAGGCTTAAGGTTTGAGCTAACCATAAATACTCCAACCATTCCGAAGGATGCCAAAAGAACAGTCATCTCAAAGGTTACTGGAATGAAATCAGGGAAAGCCGCATAGTCTTTACCACCAATAATCATTGGCCAGTCAAATCTCATCATGTAGAACTGCATGGTCAAAGCCAGCGAAGTTCCCAATAGTCCAAACAAGAATGCTGCTATTGGAAGTCTGCTTCTTCTGTAACCAAGCTCTTCTTCCAATCCATGAACTGGATATGGAGAGTAGACTTCATGAATTTTCACACCGCTGGATCTTACATCCTTCACAGCATGTAGAAGCACGTCTTCGTCGTCGTATACTCCTAGGATAAAATGCGTATCTCTTTCCATAATTATTTGGCAACTTTTTCTGATGAAGACTTCAATACAGACTTAACTTCAGCCATGTTTATCACCGGGAAGTACTTCGCGAATAGGAAGAACAAGGTGAAGAACAATCCAAAGGTGAATAAATAGACTCCTACATCTGCCCATGTCGGGTAGAACATAGCCCAAGATGAAGGAAGGTAATCTCTGTGAAGTGAGGTAACGATAATCACAAATCGCTCGAACCACATTCCGATGTTCACTACAAGTGAAAGAATGAAAGTAGCAACGATTGAAGTTCTGATCTTCTTAATCCAGAACAACTGAGGAGAAATAACATTACATGTCATCATCGACCAGTAAGCCCATGCGTATGGTCCTGAGAATCGATTAATGAAGGCGTACGATTCGTATTCAACA
>CAZLUY010000762.1:0-5781 GCA_964562785.1 uncultured Limnohabitans sp.
AGCCTTATGCTGAGTATGTCCAAGAAAATGTTTTGGGTCCATTAGCGCTGAGTAATACTAGCTACTTTGTTCCTGAAGATGAGCGAGAAGAGGTAGCTGTGCTATATACCAGAAAGGGAGAAGGCCAGCTCGAGATAACACCAGATTCTATTGCCAACAAGTTCAATTTCAATAGATGGCCGCTATCGCCTGGAGGCTTCGGCCTTGTGTCCACGATTGATGATTATATGACATTCGCCCGAATGCTTGTTGGGAAGGGAGAAGTAAATGGGACAAGAATTTTGGATGCTGAAACTGTAGAATTAATGGCGACCAATCACCTTCCGGATTCTATTTCAGAAAGATCATGGTTACCCTCCAAAGGAAGAGTTGGCTTCGGGATTGACTTTGCTGTTCGAACTGAGGCTCCTCAAAGTGCGGAAGAAATGAATGGTGTTCCGGGGGAGTTTTTCTGGGATGGAGCAGCTAGTACTTTGTTTTGGGTTGATCCTCAGAATGAATTGGTAGCAGTCTTGTTTGTGCAGCTTTTTCCATATGATGGAATTGGACTACATAAGAATTTTAAAGATGCAGTCTATGGCAAATACACCGCCCTAGATTAAACTTCAAGTCCTTTAATCGAATACAAAAGCCTATGAGAGCCTCCTTCAGATATACTTACCTTTTTGTCGTTTTAACCGCATGTTGCTTATATGCTTGTGATTCTGAGAAGGAAGGTTTCGGTGCGGGTATTTCCCAAGCTCAAGACCAAATCCTTGCAGGTAAGGTCATTTTTGAAAATCAGTGTTCCACTTGCCATAATTTTCAAGAGAATGCCATTGGCCCCAACCTTAGTGGCTTGACACGGCAGGTGGATGCCGATTGGATTAGGGGCTTTGTTGTTAGTCCTTCATCCTATTTTGACAAGGAGGATGAACGTGCGCTGACTTTGTTGGAAACATATAATACGCCGATGCCAGCTTTTGGCAGTTTGGAGGAAGGAGACCTGGATGCCGTGCTAAGTTATATGCATACGTTTGCTACTCCGGCAGAGGAGGTTGCAAGCTTGCAGAATAAAAACTGGATAGAGGAAGGAATTGAGGATTCTGGAATTCGTATTGAAATAGAGGAAGTCTTTCAGTTGCCTCCTTCTGATACTATCCCTCCCCTTGCCAAGATGACTAAGATGGAGCCAATCCCTGGATCAGATCGGTTGATGATCAATGATCAAAGAGTTGGTATTTATGAGCTTATTGATTCCAAACCTTCTTTGTTTCTGAACCTGAAGGACAAGATGGATCAGCTAATGAGTAAACCAGGCTGGGGTACCGGACTAGGGAGTTTTGCATTCCATCCTGATTATCTGGAGAATGGACTTTTCTATACGGCTCATACAGAACCTGGAGGAACAGCCACTCCGGACATTGGCTATACGGATAGTTTGAAGGTTTTTATGCAATGGGTTTTAATGGAGTGGGAAAATGAGAGCCCAAGGAGCTCCATTTTCGAAGGTTCATCCAGAGAAATGCTAAGAATTGATATTCCATCACAGGCACATGGAATGCAGGAACTAGCTTTTAATCCAACAGCTAGGAAAGTAGATGAGGATTATGGATTGCTTTATATAGGTTTTGGGGATGGAGGTACGGTGGAGCAGGGTTTCGCAAATATTTCAAACAGTATGGGGGCGGACCTTTACAGCAGTATTTTGAGAATTGATCCCTTAGGTCGAGACAGTAAAAATGGGCAATACGGCATCCCTAAGATTAATCCATTTTCTGATGTGGAGGGTAAAGCCGGAGAGGTTTACGCAAATGGGTTTAGAAACCCGAACCGTCTCTTTTGGGATAAGGATGGAAACTTCTTCGCCACTGACATTGGCCAACATACTATTGAAGAAATCAATAGAATCGAACCAGGGAAATTCTATGGATGGCCTTTCAGGGAAGGCACTTTTAAGATCAATCCCTATGGAAACTTCCGGGAGATTTTCCCATTAAATGAGGGTGATGATGAGTTGGATGTGACTTATCCATTGATTCAAATGGAGCACGATGAATTAGCTGCAATTTTCGCTGGGTATTTTGTAGAAGAAGGAGAGCTGTCAGGAAATCTCATTTTTGGAGATATTCTCTCAGGCAGACTTTTTCATGCTGATATTTCACAGAAACCTAGCCCGACGATTTATTCCTGGGCTGTAATTCTGGATGGAAAGGAAATGACCTTGCAGGAAATGGTAGGTGAAGGGAATCGTGTTGACTTGAAGTTTGGTAAGGATGCTTCAGGGAATCTTTATATCATGAGTAAAACCGAAGGCAAAGTTTTTAGAATGCTTCTTTAAAGAGAGCTCATCACCAAACACTTTTTTACTCATCTGTCGATAATTTCCATTTATCGATGAAAACTTGACTTTGGTCTTAAATGCCCTTCCGTCAAAGACCACATGTCTAGCTTTGAAGTATTCAAAAAAAGCAAAAGACATGAGAAAGATATTATTGGTTGAAGATCATGACATGATGAGGTTATTCCTTTCTAACTTTTTCGGTAAGGAATATGAAGTAACGGCCCTTGCTGACGCACCTTCTGCTGTCAGCTGGATCCAGAATAATACAGCAGATTTAATTTTGGCTGACTTTCCTGATAAGCAGGACGAAGGCAGTATTCATGGGCTAAGTCTTTTGGCGGGTAAAAGGTCAATCCCACTAGTCATCTTGACAGACAAAGATAAAAGTGAACAGAGGATTCAGGCTTTTAGATGGGGCGCAAAGGATAGTGTTAGTAAACCTTTTAATCCCGTTGAATTGCAGATGCGAATCAACTGTCATTTACCCGCATTTTCTCACTTAAGGACATTGTCTTCGGTGGCTTAAATGAGCTTGACAAGGTTTAATTGGTTAAAAGAATAAAGGTTGAGTTTGAGGTTTTGAGACAAGTTGTTTAATCACCCTAGACGGGAGTCTGGATATTTTCCAGGCTCCTTTTTTTGTGCTCATTCTGGGTACTTTACATTCAACATTCCAACTCTTCCATTGGTCGATAAAATGGGGTTAATCACCGATTATTGGCGTTATGGGCCGGTTTTCGGGATACATTTGGATCATGGAAACATTAAAGAAAAACCCGTTATCTAGACTGCCAACGGTTAAGAGAGTCTTTGATATTTTAGTCTCCTTCACCTTAATTTTGGTATTAAGCCCGTTGCTTTTATTAGTGGCCTTGTTTATTAGGCTTGAGTCAAAAGGCCCAGTTTTTTACTACTCCTATCGAGTAGGTATGAACTACCATATTTTTAAGTTCTACAAGTTTAGATCCATGCGAACGGATGCCGATCAATTGGTGGATAAAATGAAGCATTTAAATGCTTATGGAGGTTCAGAAAATGGGTGTCACGATATGCAGGAGCTTACTCGCGAGAAGATTGTTAATCTAGGAATGAAATCCGTAAGACTTCAGGATGAAGGAATTCTGACTGAGGGTGCTTATGAACAACAGAAGCATAGAGAAGAGACCCAGGCATTTGTCAAGTTCGAAAATGATCCCAGGATAACCAGAGTGGGTAAATGGATTCGGAACTTAAGTATCGATGAATTACCCCAACTATTTAATATCCTTAAAGGAGATATGTCCTTGGTCGGGAATAGACCACTTCCACTTTATGAGGCAGAAAAACTTACTTCAGATGAATCCATAGGCAGATTTATGGGACCTGCGGGTTTAACAGGTCTTTGGCAGGTTACGGAAAGAGGAAAGAAGGGTGTAGGAGCCAAGTCTAGGTGTGCTTTGGATATACAATATGCCCAGAATCACAATTTCTGGATGGATTTAAAGATTCTAGTGAAAACACCTTTAGCGGCAATTCAACACGAAAACGTTTAGCCATGAATTTTTTCTCTAAATGGCGCGACCGTTTAATTCGGAAGCCAAGCTCAGGTAAGCATATCCCTTTTATTGACGGGATGAGGTTTCTGGCTATAGTTCCAGTAATCTTCCAACATGCTAATGAAAGACTTTTTAAGTATGGCTCACTTCCTGAATTATCGGCGACTGAAGACTTTGTTTCCTTCCTTATTTCCAGGGGGACAATAGGTGTTTTCATCTTCTTTGCGATTAGCGGTTTCATTTTATCCCTGCCTTTTACCAAAGAATCAAAGAATTGGAACTACAGAGATTATATCAAAAGAAGGTGGTTGAGGATAGAACCTCCATTCATTTTCTGGATGAGTTTCTGCGCCATCATCCTTTTGATCATGCAGATGTATCCTGTAAAAATGATTCTATGGCATTTCCTGGCTACCATTACATACACGCATCAACTGTTCTTTCACGAATACTCTATCATTAACCCTGTAGCTTGGTCTCTAGAGGTGGAGATTCAGTTTTACTTATTGGCGCCGTTCATTGCAATGGGATACTTTCAGATAAGGTCCTTATCAAAGCGCCGCATTACAATGCTTTTGTTCATAGGATTCTGGGTTACAGTCCAAAGTGCTTTTGGGTGGAACCTTCATCCATGGAAGGCTACCCTTTTAGGTCAATTACCCCATTTTCTGGTAGGGGTTCTGGCTGCTGATTTATTTAAATATCCTGTGAAGTGGGTTCAAAAGTTCAAGTTTTGGGACTTTCTCTTTCCGGTACTCCTTTTGGTTCTGGCATTCACCTGGACTGAAGAGTTGCTAAAATCGCTGATTTTCGAAATGAGTTTGCTAGGTCTTTTTATGTCTGTCATTTACGGCAAACTCACCAGTAAGCTTCTGTCCCTTTCATGGATAAGTATCATAGGAGGAATGTGCTATACCCTGTATTTGATGCATTTGCCCCTGTTGGAAGGCTTTTATTCATTTATCGGAAGGTTCGGTCAATGGTCGGGCTATTTCGGTCAGTTATCGATAAGTCTCATTATCGTCCTTCCCATAATTTTCCTTTGTAGTGTAATAGCATTCAGATGGATCGAGCAGCCATTCATGAAGCAGCGGCTTAATAAAGCTGCCAGAATTGATAAGCTAAGAAGTTCCGCTCTCTCTGAACTTTAACACTACAATCATGAAATGTATAGTAATTATTTTCTCAGCTTTTCTCATGAGCGTTAGCCTGAAAGCACAAGACCTTCAGGGCTTGAGTACGGACAGATTGAGACCACTTGATTCATTGTTAAAAGAGGCGATTGAGAAGGCTCCATTAATTCAAAGATTATCAAAGGGCCAGGAGCAAAAGCTAGAGGAGATTTCCTTAAGCCGAAAAGCATGGCTTCAACACATAGCTCTTACTGGGGGCTATAATTATGGAAATGGAGTGGTAGCTGACAATCTTACCACAAGTGTGGATAATCAAAGAATCTGGCGCACTAGCAATTTTTCAACCTTTAGCGTTGGAGTCCAGCTTCGTCTTCCCTTATCAGAGCTTACTAATCAGGGCAATAGAGTGAAGATTAGTCAGCTGGCAATCGAGGAGATGGAGTTTCAAAAGGAGGATTTGAGGAATGTTATTACGGAAGAAGTTATTAAACGCTATAATAATCTGGAGAGAACGCTCAAAACCATAAAACTACAGGCATTAAAGGTGGAAGCTGACGAGGCTGCTGTCCAGGTAACCGAGTCTTACTTTAAGCAAGGTACAGCCGATATAGACGAGTATAGAATGGCTATGGACATTCTTACAACGGCACAAATTGAGCTGGAGAAGTCAAAAAGCGATGCATGGTATTACAAGCGTACGCTGGAAGAAATTGTAGGATCACCAATTTTTTATTAGTCATGACTTTTGTACAGATCGTTCGGCTTTTGGTGCGCTTTGCACCCTACATTA
>CAZLUY010000763.1:0-10872 GCA_964562785.1 uncultured Limnohabitans sp.
CCTGTGGCTCTATTATATCTTGTTAATAGAGCACCCTGACTTCCTGCGTAAAATACATCTGGGTCTGTTGGACTTTGGGTAATCCAGCCAGATTCCCCACCACCTACAGGGTAATGATATCCATGACCAGGCCCGCGTCCAAGTTTGAAATTCCAGCCCTCACTAGGCATCGCCAAGGTACTGTTATCTTGTTGAGCACCAGCTACATGATAAGGTACATCTGAAGTAGTCATTACATGGTAGAACTGAGTTGTTGTATAGTCCTGCTCAGTCCATGTTTCACCTCCATTGATACTTACTGTACCACCGCCATCATTAGCAGAAATCATACGCATAGGATCATTTGGGTCAATCCAAAGATCATGATGATCACCATGAGGAGGGCGGATTCTTATGTCAAAGGTTTCACCACCATCAGTAGATTTCCAGAATCCTACATTCAGGCCATAGACTACATCAATATCAAATGGATCTGCTACTAATCTGGAATAGTAGAATGCTCTTTGTCTGAGCTTTCTTTCTGAGTTAATACGTTTCCAGGTGGCGCCGGCATCATCTGATCGGAAGACTCCACCTTCATTGGCTTCAACAATTGCCCACACCCGATCTGAATCAACAGGGGAGACCGTAACTCCAATTTTGCCAATTGGTCCTTCAGGCATGCCAGGCATTTCTGTGAGTTCTTCCCAGGTGTCGCCTCCATCGGTTGACTTCCAAAGTCCACAATCAGGACCACCACCCCACATTTTCCAGGCTTTTCTATACACCTGCCAGGTGCTGGCATAGATCACATTCGGATTCTTTCTGTCGATAATCAAATCGGCAGCTCCAGCTTTATCGCTTACATAAAGAACCTTCTCCCAAGTGTTGCCACCATCTTTTGAGCGGAAAACTCCTCTTTCATCATTATCTCCATACACATGTCCCAAAGCAGCTACATAGACGATGTCAGGATTGGTTGGGTGAACTCTTATTCGAGCAATTGCCTGAGTTTCTTTCAGGCCCAGATGTCTCCAGGTTTCTCCTCCATCGGTGGTTTTATAAACTCCATCACCCTGTGTAATACTTCCTCTCAGCTGCGTTTCACCACCTCCGATATAAACCACATCTGGATTCGTCTCTGCGACAGCCACAGCTCCAATACTGGAAGAAGTAATTTGTCCATCGGTTACGGGAAACCAGTTATTTCCTCCGTCGGTAGTTTTCCATAACCCACCACCAGTTGCGCCGAAATAGTATTCGTTCGGACGTCCTGGGCTTCCCATGGCTCCAAGAGATCGACCACCACGTTGTGGACCAATATTTCTCCATTCATAGCCCTGGTAGAAGGATGGATCTACGGGAGTAGAGTTCTGAGCTTGTACAGTAAAGTGAGCGAAAAAAACTAAGGCAAATGATAAAAAGAGGTGGAAATACTTCATAACGTTTAATTCGGTTGAAACGGAATTTAAGAAAAGACTCAGAGGTAAAAAAAATGATTTTATGAGCGGAAAGAAGCAATAAAACAAATAGGTAATGGTCTATTTATAAAATCAAACATTCGTAATTATATGGGCTTTTAAGCGTATGTTTGCATTGTCTTGCAAGTGCAAAGTCCAATAATTTAGTAAGTGTATCCTCGATGTGGGGCAGAATCTTAAGAAAAAGCATTTCACTTTAGATTGTCTCCAACGTAAACGGAACTTAGCTGACAAATAGTAAATCCGCTTCATTTCCTTCCTTATTGAGGTCCTTTAAGTAAATACAATTCTATCAAACGTTTATCTTTTCCAAAATCAGTTGATTCTGATTTTTCATCAGTTCTCAAGTCGAGAGTCTCGGAATATTTCAAAAGCAATGATTTAAGCATTTACGGCAATGCCCAAATGGTTATCAAAACGATCATAATGCTTCTTATTTTGTTTGTTCCTTTGATTTTAATCATAGCGATACCCGTCGAAAGTGTGGCATTGCTTTTTGGGTTATACATCCTAAGCGGCCTAGGGATGGCAGGTGTTGGAATGTGCGTGATGCATGATGCCATTCATGGTTCATACTCGAAAAATCGAACCGTAAATAAGTTGGTGGGCTATTCACTCAACTTAATCGGAGCGAATAACAAGGCTTGGAAGCTCCAGCACAATCTTCTCCATCATAGCTTCACAAATATCGAGGAACACGATGACGATATCAATGCACCTTTCTTTTTGAGACTCTCGCCACACGCTCCAAAAAATAAACTTCATAAGTATCAACATTTTTATGCCTGGTTTTTTTATGGTTTATCCACAGTTTCATGGGTTACCACCAAAGATTTTATCCGATACAGGAGGTATTACAAATTGGGGCTAGTGAAAGACAAGGCGACCTACAGAAAGGACGTCTTCAAAATGGTTATGTGGAAATTATTCTATTTCACATACGTTTTGATTTTACCGCTTTGGCTTTCTCCTATATCAGCATGGATTATTCTTTTGGCTTTCCTCGCGATGCATTTTGTCACTGGATTGTCTATAACCTTAGTCTTTCAGTCTGCGCATGTGACTCCAAATGCCTCATTCCCATTACCTGACATGGAAGGTAATTTAGAATCTGAACGTCTGGCTCATCAATTGGAAACCACCTGTAACTTCTCTCAGAAAAGCCCAATGACTGCCTGGCTTCTCGGCGGCTTAACGAATCAAATCGAACATCATTTATTTCCGAACATATCGCATGTTCACTATAGTAAAATAGCTCCAATAGTTAGAAAGACGGCACTTGAGTATGGCTTGCCCTATCATTCAAATGGCTCGTTTTTCTCAGCGATCTTGAGTCATTTTAAGATGCTTCGTGATTTAGGAAAAATGGAGCTTAAGCAAAGCTAACTCATGAATATTGGGATTAGGCATTATTCTAATTCCATAAGGAGTACTTATGAAATTCGCTCGGCAGAGCAATAATTAATGAAATCAATTACAACAAAAGTTTATTTACAATGCAAAAAGGAACAGTGAAGTTTTTCAACTTCTCCAAAGGTTATGGATTTATCACTCCTGAAGATGGAGGAAAGGATATCTTCGTTCACCAATCAGGTCTAACTGAAGATATTCGAGAAAATGATACAGTCGAATTTGAGACTGAAGAAGGTCAAAAAGGAATTAATGCGGTCCGAGTTAAGATCGTGAGATAATCAAAAAAAGGCGGTTTTTAAACCGCCTTTTATATTTATTCCGTTTAGAGTTTAAGTTGAGGAACTATCAATCGTTAGCTTCTTCATTCTTTTCTTCCTCTTCTGTTGCTGGTATCTCTTCCTCAGGCATTTCTCTGGCCTCACTTTTTACCTTAATCATAAAGTCAGAAGAAAGATCAATTTTAAAATCATTTTGACTCATCAATTCTTTTCCGGTCGGAGATGAATGCACCATGATTAGAAAATCCTCAGCCATTTTACTCACTTTTTTAACATTCGTTACTTTTCCCTCAACCAGATCCAATTTGAAAGAATAGCTTGTACTGACTTTTGGATCAACATCTTCAAATTCGTGCTTATACAGCTGATATTGCTGATCCCTTTCCAGGGAATCCTTCATCAACTTGATTATTACGGGTTTATATTTTTTCCATACTGGGAAAAACTCATTGGTAGGTCTTAAATCGAAGGACATTTAATAGGTTGAATGAATGGTAAATTTGTTTCAATGATCACGTGCATACAGTACATCCAGATACTTGTTAGCACAAGCGAACCGTAAATGTACCAAGAATTGCTTGTTAACAGGCCTTTTGCATTAGAAAAATGAAAAAGCACACGTTCAAACGCGTGCTTTTTAAGCTAAAAAAATTGCAATCACCCTTTAAAAAATTACTTCACTGCAATCGCAGCACTTGATGGCCCTGTTAATCTCATCAAAGAAGTCTTACTGAATCCTGCCTCTTTTGCCCAGGAAGTGAAATCTGCCAAAGAGAAGTCAAAACCTTCTGGTGTCTCAATCAACATGTTCAGCGACATTAAAAGCCCAAAGGCATTCTCGCTTCGATTATCATCAATTATGTTTTCGATGACTATAAGCACACCACCATCAGGCAAGGCATCATATGCTTTTTTTATTAACATCTTCTTATCCTCGGTTCCCCAATCATGCAATACATTACCCATGGTTATGACATCTGCTCTTGGAATATCTCCAGTAAGGAAATCTCCAGCCATGGCTCTCACTCTATCGCTAAGTCCCATTGCCTTGATATTCTCTTCTGCAACCGGTTTAACAGGAGGGAGATCAAACGTGGTGCATTTCATATGAGGGTTATTCATGGCAATCTGAGTGGCCAAATGTCCACCCGCACCTCCAAGGTCACAATGCGTGAAATATGGAGAGAAATCAAATTGATTGGCTAGCATCATGAAATTCCCCATCTGGATTCCACCCATAGCATGTAAAAATTCTCTTAGCTTATCTTCCTCACCGTAAATAGCTTCAAAGATTGGTGCATCTCCATTTTTAGTCTCATTTTGAGGGTGACCAGTTTTCAATCCATCTTCGAGATCATCCCAAAAACCAAAGAGCCTGTTATTGGACATTTCCAGAATACCACCGATATAGCTGGCCTTGTTTTTATCCAGAAAAATATTGGCTTCTAAGGAATTGCTGTAAATGGCTGAATCTTGAATTCCTCGTCTTTCTAAAAAACCTAATGCTACCAGAGCATCAAGAAAATCATAAAGCCCTCTGTCATGAAGTCCCAGGGAGACCTTAATAGTACTGGCGCTGAGTTCCTTATCAGCTAAAAGTGTAAATAAGCCCATGTTCACTGCACTTAGTAGAGTTTTGGAAGCCCAAAACCCCATACCGATTTGCATGATCTTTTCCGGGTTAGGTTGTGTTTGCGTCTTATCCATAATAAAAGTTATAGGCTTATCGCCTGTTGTTTCATTATCATACTAATGCATAATCACAGTTTAAACCATAGCTACTTTCCGAAAGGGATGATTCACCTTCCGAGCGTAGGAGAATGCTTTCCTTAAAAAATAAGGCCCAAGCTTATTCAGGCCTTGAGCAGATTTAAATGGTCTGGATACGCCTCAAGAAATCAAGCTTATGAGACTTACTGAGTGGGATACTTTTATTGGAAACCACAATATGATTTTCAAACACTTCATCGAGATGCTCAAGGTTAACGATATAGGAACGATGAACTCTGATAAAGGAATCAGCCTGAAGCTTATCCTCAAGTTTCTTGAGCGGAACGGAAAGTAAATGCTCATTGTCCTCTGTAAAAATCCGGCAATAGCTTCTGTCAGCTTCCACAAAACAAATATCAGATAGCACCAGCTTAACCATCTTCTCTTTGTGTCGAACAAAAATGCGATCACTCAGCTGATAGGAGGGGGCTTCGTCACTCTTTTCTTCGGCTAAATCAACGGTTTCAGAATTAATTCTACTCACAACTAACTCTATTGCACGCTGTAAATCTAACTTCTGATAGGGCTTGGAAATGAAGGCATAGGGACGAGTAGCCTTAGCACTTTCAAAAGTTTCGTTATCAGTATTCGCCGTTAGATAGATTATTGGAACATCAGCATGCTTTTGTAGAATGCTTGCTGTTTGAATTCCATTTAGACTGCCTTTTAGATTAATATCCATGAGCAGTATATCAGGAGGTGTTTTAAGAAACTGAGCAATGGCTTCCTCTCCAGAAGGAACAATATCTGATACATCATATCCCAGCGAAGTCAGATGCATAGAGATTTTCGCAGCAATGATCATTTCGTCCTCAACGACCAATATTTTCACGCTTTCGCTCATGATTTCGGATGGGCTTTCTTTAAATCTAAAAATATTCTGGTCCCATTGGAGACTTCCTCTCTCAAAGATCCTCCGAGTTGCTTGGTAAGCAGCATGATAAGTTGAGAGCCAAAACCGGTACTGTCCGGGTTTGATGTTTTACCAACACCATCATCTGAAATGGTTAAATGAAAACGATCTCCATCTGCTTCAGTCATGGTGATTTCTATGATTCCTTGCCTTTGATCAGGAAAAGCGTATTTCAGGGCATTGGATAAGATTTCATTCACTATCAGGCCAATAGGAATAGCTGTGTCTAAATCCAATTCAATCCTCTCCATTCCACAAGTGAGTGATATTCTATCACTCACATTGTAGGAATCCAAAAGTTGTCTACCCAGATTCTCAAAGTAGTCTTTCATTTCTATCGTGGACAGGGTCTTATCCCGATATAGTTTCTGATGGATGATGCTCATGGATTGAATTCGCATCTGACTACTTCGCAAAGCCTTTTGCTGATCTCTATTTGCCAATTGAGCTGACTGCAATTCCAAGAGACTTGAAACAAGTTCAAGGTTATTCTTTACTCTATGATGGATTTCTTTTACCAGGAGTTCGTTTTGCTCACTTCGTTCGTCCAACTGCAAGTTCTTTTCTTGTAAGGACTCATTCAATTCTTCAAGCCTCTTATTCTTGCGTTGATTCCGACGATAAAAGATAAAGATGGCAGAAAAGGCAATTAGCAGAAGTGATGCTATTCCAATAATCAGGTATTGAAATCGCTGTTGTCTGCTGATCTGATTTTGCTGAGTGAGAATTTGCTCTTCCCGTCTAGCTGTCTCATATCGGATTTGAAGCTCTGAGGTTAATGCATTTGTCCTTAGGCTTTTAAGCGAATCCTGTAGGTTCCATGCCAACTCCTTTTGAATAAGTGACTGTTTATAATCTCCTATAGATTCATAAGACTCAGCTAATTGTATATGTGTCTCCACCAAATTTTCAAATTCCTTGGCTTCATACAGATGATCCAGGAGGCGTTGATTGGTTTCAATTGCTCCTTCATAATCACCTTTTAATTGCAGGATACGGCCAATCCCAAAGGTGTAGAAGGTGGCGGCATCGGAACCCTTAAAGTAGACTTTGGCAAGCTCCCAGGATTCGGTGTAATCTTTCATTGCCTCATCCAACCTGTTTTGAGCTTCGAATACACTTCCCCTGTAATGGTATAAATCCATTATTTTGAAAAGATCAATTTCATCCATGGATTCGATCCATTCGAGACACTCATTAGCTTTGGTCATTGCCACAGAAACCTGATCACTCTCCACATAAGCAGGAATAAGATAGGTGAGGGCATCTATTACATGCAGCGTATCTTGTGCGAGTAGGGCCGTTTGATAAGATTGCTCTCCATAGTTGATGGCTTCTTTGTAAGAGCCGCTCAGGTAGTAGGAATAGGCTAGTAACTGATACGCTCTTGAAATCTCGGATTGATTTCCTAGCTCAGTGTAAATGTCAATCGCCTCCATAATCTGTTCCTCAGCACTCAGAAAGGAGACTTTATTCAAATAGGAGTAACCCATATTGATTCGGCAATTGGCGATATTGAATAAATCGCCAATCTCTTCATAATGGGGGATAGCCTCTTCGGAATGGTAAAGGTTGGAGTCATATAAATAGGTGTAGGTGCGATGAAGTTGTGCCAGAGAGGAATGCGCATCACCTAAATACTTCGGATTACCTGATTGTCTGGCTTTGCTCAATGCCTCATAGCCATATTGAAAAAGTACATCAGGACCGGACTCTTTAGGATTTTGAGCTATTAGAATCAATAAAGAGTCAATGCCCAGGTCTTGAGAGTTATTCTGAGAAAAAGGAAATACAGCACAATTCCCATCCAGAAAAGAAAGCGACACAAAAGTTAATACTAGCCATATTCTGGACCTCATTTTACAATATATGTAAAATTAAAAATGGACTCTTGACACAGACTTAAACCAAAAGGAGATAAAAAAAGCGCGTATAATTGACACGCGCTTTAAATGTATATTAAATCAGAATCGATAAGCAGCCTTTCTAAGAGCCTTCACATTACTAAAAGGCTTAGGTGGATTAAGATAGGAACCCAGAAACTTATAAATCTTAAGACGAACTTCCTGAGCTTTCTTTGTATCAATTCTATCAAAGGTGTGTCCACCTGGAATATCCTCATATACTTCATATTCAAAATCTTTCCCTTCAGCTTTCAGAGATTTAATCAGATGCTCTACCTCAAATACATTTACATCATCATCATTTGTATTCGTGTGAATGAGTAGGGGAGTCTTCAACTTGTGAGCCTGCCAGGCTGGTGATCTTTTTTTGTATTCTTCTACATCTTCCTGAGCTGTTTTTCCAATATGATAGTCTGCCGAATACAAATCTCTATAGCCCTGAGATTTATAACCCATTCTGGCAATAAGGTCACTTACTGGCACACCTGCATAGGCCACTTTAAAGCTTTCAGGATGCTCAAATATGTTGTGCAAAGTGATCAATCCACCATGACTCCAACCGAATATTCCCACACGATTGGAATCCACGATATCATAGTTTTCTACCATATAATTTCTGGAAGCAAAAACATCTTCTATCTCCAGACCACCATAGTCTATGGTTCTATAAAAACCCCTTCCATAACCCGTACTACCTCTGTATTCTGCAGCCACAACAATGTACTGTTGAGCCATAAGCTCCCGGATGATGTGCGCATAGAAGGTGTTGAAATTACTGTGAACACCTCCATGAGGCAGCACTAGAAGCGGATACTTCTTATTTGGATCTATATCTCTTGGAATAAAAACATAAGACTGAAATCGAAGCGGATTTCCATAGCCTTGGCGTGTCTTGTTCTTTTCTACACGATCCGCAAGGGGAGGACCAGTCAGATAAACTTTATCTACATAGGCCACGTCGCCAACTTTATCGTACCAAAGTACATCGTCGAGTTGCTTTCTGACAATGTCAAAGCTATGACGAAGATTGCTTATTTGATTTCTAAGAGCTTCAATTTCATTCTGATCTTCCTGTGCATGTGAAACACCGAACACCATAATTAAAGCAAGGGTGAAAATCCATCTCATATTCTTTCAATTTTTTAAATAAGCTAAGTGATGATCAGCTAGAGTTATAGAAAAATTGCGATGAGTAGTATTTCAAGAGTATTAGTGGTGGTGAGTATCCATTATTGAATAAATCTCAAAAAGATTAAGTGCTCTGTTTCTCGGCTTAAGACCCAGCGTTAGGATATCCATATCGCATGCAACCATCGGCAACCCCCTGGCATCTTACTGTAAACGATCGACATGTCAATTACTTTTCGAGTATCACTTTGCATGCTTTTTTGCATATTACTGGTTAGTGTAGCTACTGCTCAAAATCAGAACATATCTCCAGAACTCAAGGCCATTGATGAGATGATTCAATGGCAAAAAGAGTCCTTTGATACGCCAGGAATGGCGGTTGGGATTATTAAAAACGGAGAGGTTTATTATACTGCTGCACATGGGGTACAAGGCGTAGGCACTCGAGTCCCGCTAAGCACCAAATCCCTATTTCATATGGCTTCGGTGTCAAAGCCTTTTGTAGCTACAGCCATGGTACAATTGATGGAACAGGGCAAACTCAAACTAGAAGATAAACTGATCGATCACTTGCCTTACTTCAGCATGGCAGACAAGCGCTATAAGAAGATCACCTTGGCGCAGATGCTTAACCATTCATCGGGCATACCGAATGTTCAGGATTATGAATGGGATAAGCCCCAGTATGATGATGGAGCTGCCGAACGCTATGCCAAAAGCTTTACAGAAGCGGAGCTAGACTTTAAACCAGGCTCAAGATATTCCTATAGCAATGCTGCTTTTGATATCCTCTGCGATGTAATCGCCAAAGCTTCAGGCATGACTTTCGAAGAATACATGCAGCAGAATATTTTTGAACCGGTGGGAATGGTGAACAGCACCTTCTTTAAGCCAGATGTTCCTGAAGCGCTAGCAACCCAACCTCATGAATTGGGTGATGACCTGAGTAGGGTAGTGAGTGAGGTGTATCCCTATAACCGAAAGCATGCCGGTAGTTCTACTTTGCACTCTAATGTAGAAGATATGCTGCTTTGGGCGGAAGTTAACCTGAATAAAGGCACCATCAATGGCAAAAGAATTTACCTGGAAAGCTCCTATGATCTACTGACCACGACTCAGGTTCAAGTGAATGACCGAAGAAGTGTAGGGCTAAGTTGGTTCCTCAGCAGTATGAAAGATACCAAGCTTATTTTTCACAACGGTGGTGACCCAGGATACAGCACATTCTTTGGCTTCTTTCCTGAGACTAATTCGGCAGTTGTGCTTATGGTGAATATTGATGGATTTTGGCAGGAAAATGCCGCAGGAGTAATTATGTCCAATGCTTTGTTTGGTGATTCACTTGTCTTAAAAGCTCCTGTTCATTACAGGTTGAAGGATTACATCTTTGATGAGGATTTTGAAAAAGTAAAGGAGGTTTATTACGAAGAGCGAGACAGAGAACCCCAGCGATATCAAACTGACCCGGAATGGTTTGATGATCTAGGCTACTGGTTGATGGATCGAGGTTATCCGGAAAAGGCCTTGGAGTGCTTTCTGTTTATGGTTGAGCTGGAACCTGACTATGCCGGTTGGTATGACAGTGTCGGCGATGCTTATGTAGCACTAGACAATACAGAGCTGGCCATAGAGTGGTATAGAAAAGCTCTGGAAATCAAACCTGATCAGCAATTCACCATCGATAAATTAGAGAAGTTATTGGATAAGTAGGGCTTCTAGGCTTAATCACATTTTTGGGTTCGATACAGTAAGCGTATATCGCCAATGTGTCAAGGGTAACTCCATTTATTCTTAATATCGGCGTGAGGGTTTGTTTCGGAAAGCAGGGTATTTGTGATATAATTTATATTAAGTGAAATAAAATTACCAGTTTTTCTCCTAGCATATTTTATATATGTAATAATAGCAGAATCCAATTTATATACAAAGACACAACACATAAATTTTTAACCATTCATAACATTTTCAAACACTATATTTTTAGCATATAGAATTTTTTAATTGAA
>CAZLUY010000764.1:0-3969 GCA_964562785.1 uncultured Limnohabitans sp.
TTCTGCTGCAGGAGTAGTATCCAACCTTGAAAATTGCGGCATTGAAGATGTAGGTATCATGGTTGAAAAGGGCAAGATCAATGTAGATGAATACTACAAGACAAATATGCCTGGATACTATGCTATCGGAGATGTAGTTTCCGGACCGGCCTTGGCACACGTTGCTTCTGCAGAGGGTATTATCTGTGTGGAGAAAATTGCAGGACATAATCCAGAGCCATTAGACTATGGAAATATTCCTGGTTGTACTTATTGTTCTCCTGAGATTGCTTCTGTCGGAATGACTGAGGCTAAAGCAAAGGAAGCTGGGTATGATTTGAGAATCGGTAAGTTCCCATTCTCAGCATCAGGTAAAGCATCTGCTGCCGGAGCTAAAGATGGTTTTGTAAAACTTGTTTTCGATAAGAAATACGGTGAGCTTCTTGGAGCGCATATGATTGGTGCAAATGTGACAGAGATGATTGCTGAAATTGTAGCGATCAGAAAACTTGAGACTACAGGTCATGAGTTGATCAAGACTGTTCACCCACACCCAACGATGTCTGAAGCAGTTATGGAAGCAGCTGCGGCAGCATACGACGAGGTGATTCACCTGTAATTAGTAGACTTTTATATCAAGCCCATTCAATTTTGAATGGGCTTTTTTATTATTTCTCCATCCACTTTTACTTCTATCTTTGGATATGGAACTCCAACTCTCGACTCCAGCCTTACTTTTCTCGGCCATCACGCTTTTAATGCTGGCCTTTACGAATCGCTTTTTGGCCATAGCCAATCTGATTCGAAGCCTGCATAAAAACTATATGGACTCCAATGAAAAGGAGATTTTGGTGGAGCAGATTGCAAATCTCAGAAAACGATTATCTCTGATCAAAAACATGCAGTTGTTTGGGATCATAAGTTTCTTGCTCTGTGTAGTTTGCATGTATCTTTTATTTCGAGGCTATACAGATGCTGCTAATTGGGTCTTTGTAGGAAGTATGGGAGCTTTGCTTATCGCACTTGCACTCAGCCTGATCGAAATTCAGATTTCCACCAAAGCACTGAATCTTGAGCTTAAGGATATGGAAGAGTTAATGACCAAACCTTCTGGCCTAGATTTTATTTTTAGGAAGGATTCTAAAAAGGGGAGTAGCGAGTAAAACCCAAAGCATTATTTATTTGTAAAATGATAGTTGATTTAAGAAGCGACACAGTGACCAGGCCAACACCTGGAATGAGGGAAGCGATGTTTTCAGCCCCGATTGGGGATGATGTGTTTGGAGAAGATCCCACGGTTAATGCCTTGGAAGAAAAAATTGCGAGGATGTTTGGTAAGGAAGCTGCGATTTTTTGTCCTTCTGGAACCATGACCAATCAGATTGCCATTCGCTTACATACACGAATTCAGACTGAAGTGATCTGCCATAAGTACTCTCATATTTATCTCTATGAGGGTGGTGGAATCATGGCTAATTCATTGGCTTCGGTGAAATTATTGGATGGGGATTTAGGGAAAATTACTGCTGAGCAGGTTGCCGCATCTATTAGCCCGGATGATGTTCATGCTCCTGAAACTACCCTTGTTTCTCTGGAGAATACTATGAACAAAGGTGGAGGTAGTATTTACACCTTGGACGAAGTACGACCTATTCGTGAAGTCTGTGAGGAAAATGGACTTAAGCTTCATCTGGATGGAGCTAGGTTTTTCAATGCGCTTGTAGAAACTGGAGATGATCCCAAGAGTTGGGGAGCGCAGTTTTACACCATTTCCATTTGCTTAAGTAAGGGCTTGGGATGTCCTGTCGGTTCGGTTCTTTTGGGTAGCAAAGCAGATATCAAAAGAGCTAGAAAAGTTCGAAAGGTGTTTGGTGGAGGAATGAGACAAGCAGGGTTCCTGGCGGCAGCTGGAATTTATGCTTTGGATAATCAGGTGGAGAGATTGAAAGAAGATCATAAGAGGGCTAGAGCCTTGGGAGAAATGCTTACACACGTGGGTGTGGTATCTGAAGTCTTTCCCGTTGCTACGAATATCGTTATCGCCAGACTTGATGGAATTACTCCAGCGAATTTCCTTGCTGATCTGGAGGAGAAAGGAGTGAAAGGAGTTGGGTTTGGAGCTGATTTAGTTCGGTTTGTCACCCATCATGATTTCGATGATAATCATCTGGAGGGCTTCGGAAAAGTGTTGAAATCTATCTAATCTCTAGAAACAGTTTTTGTCAATTATGAGAAGGCCTGAAAAGGCCTTTTTTAATTTGTGCTAACTTGCTTCAAAGCTCAAAATTATGAATCCCACTCCCTTAGCGGAACGTATGCGGCCAACCCGGTTGGAAGATTTAATTGGCCAGGATCATCTTTCGTCACCCGAGTCATTTCTGTATAAGGCTATCAAGTCAGGGAATGTACCTTCTTTGATTCTTTGGGGACCTCCCGGGGTAGGTAAGACAACCATCGCAAATATCATTGCAAATGAAATCAAGGTTCCTTTTTATACCCTTTCGGCGATCAGCTCCGGAGTAAAGGACATTCGTGAAGTGATTCAAAAAGCCAAGTTCCAGACCGGGGTGGTTTTGTTTATCGATGAGATCCATCGCTTTAATAAATCCCAGCAGGATGCCTTTCTTGGAGCTGTGGAAAAAGGGATTATCCGACTGATTGGAGCCACTACGGAAAACCCTTCTTTTGAGGTGAATGCGGCATTACTATCCAGATGTCAGGTATTTACCTTAAACCCATTGGGCAAAGAGGAACTATTGGCGATGGTCAATCAGGCACTTTCTGAAGATGCTGATTTAAAGAAGCAAAAAGTGCAGGTAAAGGAAAGTGATGCGCTTCTTCGGATTTCAGGCGGGGATGGAAGAAAGCTATTGAACTTACTGGAGATAGTTCTGGATGGAATAGGAGGAGAGAAAAAAGTGATTACAGATAAGCAGGTAATGGAGATCGCCCAGCAGAAGGTGGCCCTATATGATAAGTCTGGGGAGCAGCACTATGACATTATTTCTGCCTTTATTAAATCCATTAGAGGTTCAGATCCGAATGCGGCGGTGTATTGGCTTGCCAGGATGATAGAAGGAGGGGAGGATGTGAAGTTCATTGCACGCCGATTGGTTATTCTTGCCTCCGAAGATATTGGGAATGCTAATCCTAATGCATTGCTTCTTGCTACCAATTGCTTCGAAGCTGTGAACTTGATTGGTTATCCTGAATCTAGAATTATTCTTTCCCAGTGCGTTACTTATCTGGCATCATCTGCCAAAAGCAATGCTTCCTATATGGCCATTGCTAAAGCCCAGGCCTTAGTTAAGGAGAGAGGAGATTTATCTGTACCGCTTCATTTACGTAATGCTCCAACCAAGCTCATGAAGGATTTGAACTATGGGAAGGCCTATAAGTATTCACATGACTTTCCGGGGAATTTTGTAGAGCAAGAGTTTTTGCCTGAAGAAATTTCCGGAACCACAATCTACGACCCTGGAGAAAATGCACGTGAAAATGAGCTTCGAAAAAATTTAAAAAGGAATTGGGGAGAGAAATATGGGTATTGATTTAACCCTATCTAGCTAACCTTCTCAATTGAGCAGTAACTACGCTAAATAATTGTTACGTCAATAGAAAAATTTTCACCCTTATAATTTTTTCAAACCTGATAAAATGGGTTTAACTCAACTATCTGTAATGAACCCTTCTTACGGATTAATATTTGTCAAATCAATCACTGTAAACATGAATTCGATATCCCTAAGTGCTCTATCTGTTCCACCATTGTCATTATCCCCTGTCAACACCTGAAACCAAAAGCCGGTTTGGTTGGTATAGGAGATATCAGGGTCATCTCTTCCATCCCCTCCAATACTATTCGCCGTAAGTTGAATAACGTAATCGTCATCCGTAGGAAAATCTGTAAAATATATAGTGTAGATACCTACCGCAGCTCCAGGGAAAAAGCCTCCTCTAACTACAACGGCCCCTGATAAATTATCGTCA
>CAZLUY010000765.1:0-2552 GCA_964562785.1 uncultured Limnohabitans sp.
TCCCTTCGAGTCCTCCGATTATAATCCAATCGATGAAAGACCAGGAAGACCCGAAAATGTAGACGCTCAGCGCTCCTCTGGAAATACAAATGATTTAAGGGGTTCAATTATCCGTATCACTCCGACTCCGGATGGTGGCTACACCATTCCTGAGGGGAATCTTTATCCAGTTGGAACAGCTAATGCTCGACCTGAAATCTATGTCAAAGGAAATCGAAATCCCTATCGAATCTCTCTAGATCAGCGAAATGGGAATCTATTCTGGGGCGAGGTTGGCCCTGATGCAGGGTCTGATAATCCAAGAAGAGGTCCCAGAGGCTATGATGAAATTAACCTTGCTACCAAGGCAGGTTTCTTTGGCTGGCCATATTTTGTAGGGAATAATAAGGCTTACTGGAAATATGATTTTGCCAAGGATGAGAGCCTTTTCCAATTCGAAGAAATAGCACCTGAAAACACGAGCCCTAATAGCACAGGCCTTTCACTTCTTCCCAAAGCGACACCAGCTTTGATCTGGTATCCATATGGTGAATCAGAGGAATTCCCCATGCTAGGGGAGGGGGGAAGAAATGCCATGGCGGGACCAGTGTATTATCGAGAAGACTACAAGTCAAGCGAGGTACGATTCCCAGGATACTTCAATGAAAAGCTCTTCATTTTTGACTGGATGAGAAACTGGATATTTACGGTTTCTCTTACAGAGAATTTTGAGTACGATAGTATGGAGCGCTTTATGCCAAATACAGTATTTGATAAGCCTATCGATATGCAATTTGGCCCGAATGGAGATTTGTACATGTTGGAGTATGGGACATTCTGGAGAGCTCAAAATGATGATTCTGGATTATATGTAATTGAATTTGCTCCTGGAAATAGAAAGCCAGTAGCGGAAATTAGCTCCACAAAACGTCAAGGTGCCGCACCTCTTGAGGTAAATTTCTTCTCTGCAGGGAGTCGTGACTTTGATCCGGGAGATCAGCTGAATATAGCATGGGATTTCGGGGATGGTTCTACATCCGAAGAGGCAAATCCAAGACATACTTTTAATGAAATAGGTACTTACGAGGTAACGCTTTATGTTACTGATCAGGAAGGCTTGGTTTCTCAAAATTCACTTACAGTTGAAGTGGGGAATGAATCTCCAGAGGTCGTCATTGAGTGGGGAGCAAATACAAGCTTTTATTTTCCAGAAGATAAGGTATCCTATCAAGTCACTGCAAGGGATGCAGAAGATGGAATGGTTTTAAGCTCAGACATTGATTTTTCAATTGATTACGTAGAAGGCTTTGACCTGATTCAAATTGGACATCAAGAGGAAGAGCTTTCGATTGGTGAAACTTATATCAATGAGGCCGGATGCAAAGCATGTCATGCAATTGCTAATGAATCAGTGGGTCCTATGTATACTGAGGTTTCTGAAAAGTATAAGGGTCAGGAAGATGCCTTAGACTATTTATCCAATGTTATCAAAAACGGAGGAGGAGGAGTTTGGGGTGAGAGAATCATGCCTGCCCATACTCATCTTGATGATCAGCAAATTGAAGTAATGACTAAGTTTATTCTTGGTCTATCTGATGAGAATTATGGTAAACAAAACCTTCCACGTACTGGTGCCTATTCCTTCGATGAAGCTAATAAGCCAAATGGTTACTATCTGATTAGTGCCTCCTACCTTGATAAAGGAGCCAATGGTATTGATCCTATAAAATCCAGTGTGCAATTATCCCTGAGGAATCCAGAAGTTCCAGCAGTAAATGGAAATGAAT
Organism: uncultured Limnohabitans sp.; assembly: GCA_964562785.1. Lineage (GTDB taxonomy): Bacteria > Bacteroidota > Bacteroidia > Cytophagales > Cyclobacteriaceae > Algoriphagus. The sequence continues at coordinate 1,767 of CAZLUY010000765.1, forward strand.
TCAAGGGTACAGCCAAGGCAAATACTGATGTAGATCAATTTGTAAGATTTACTGAAGACAATAGCTGGATGCGAATGGCGGAGATTGATTTATCAACAATCCGAAGCGTTGAATTGCTTCTGAATCCAGCATCAACTTCCGGCTCCATAGAAATTAGACAAGGATCTCTTGATGGAAAAGTTATTGGATCAACAAAGGTGCTTTCCAAAACTGACCGACCGAGAGGAGGAAAAGATGGATGGTTCCCTGTTGAAGTAAAAATCCAAGCCGCTGATGAAAAACAAGATCTTTACTTTGTTTTCAAGGCTAATACCGAGGTTTCCATTTGGAACACCTTTAATTTGCACTCAATTACCTTTAAACGATAATCATACAATTACCCATGAAAAATTACCTCTCCCGAGTGGGGGTTGCTCTATTCATGCTTTTTGGATTTAATCTGAAAAGTGAAGCTCAAACCAACGATTCCATACCGGAAAGAACATTAAATCAAGTCACTGTGGAGGCTCAAAAACAGCCTGAAGATTTGCAGAAGGTTCCATTCTCTGTCTCTGCACTCGATGCGCAGCAAATAGAAAGACAAAATATCTGGAATGTACGTGATCTAAGATCGGTCATTCCAAACCTTTACTTCTCAAATCCTGGCGACAATAGAAATGTAATCTCCCTGAGAGGGATTACCACTACTTCCTACGAGCCAGCAGTAGCTACCTATGTAGATGGGGTGAACCAGTTTGGTCTGGATACCTATTTCTTCACTCTTAATGACATCGAGAGCATTGAAGT
>CAZLUY010000766.1:0-1877 GCA_964562785.1 uncultured Limnohabitans sp.
TAATGGGGATATTTTTGTTGACTTGGAGCAAGGCTTCCAAGTTACCTTTACACATCCTTCTAGTGGAAGAATTTCACTGGATTTAGGCGAAACTTACGAATTCAAAGCAGAGACTTCTGAAGCTGCTACCATCTCCTTTGAGATTGAAGGTGATGAGGTTAAGAAAGAAGATAACACAACCAGCCTTTCGTATTCCTACACGGCGGAGGAAGCTGGTAATTTTCAGATCGAAGCGATTGCCACATCTGGTGATAACAGCGATACTGAAATAGTAGAAATTGAAGTTTTTCCGGCTTCAGAAATTGCTCCTCTACCTGAAGGAGTAAGATTAGGAATAAACTACATCTCAGATACAGAAGTTGTACTTGCCCTCCAAGCTCCGGGAAAGCGTTTGGTTCAGGTTCTTGGCGACTTTAACAATTGGGAAAGACTTCCGGCCTATCAGATGAAACGTACTCCGGATGGGGAAATTTTCTGGTTGGAAATTGAAAACCTCGAACCAAAGAAAGAATACATCTTCCAATATCTCGTTGACGGAGCTATTCGAATAGGTGACCCTTTTGCAGATAAAACTTCAGACCCTGATCATGATCAAGAGATAATTAACGACGGTCGATATCCAGGGCTGATGCCTTACCCAACCGGGAAAGCCATCTACCAGGCGACTTATCTCCAAACCGGGCAGGAGGAGTATCAATGGGTGAATACCAGCTATGACCGACCAGACCCTGAAGATCTGGTGGTTTACGAGTTATTAGTTAGAGACTTCGATGACCGAAGAACGTATCAAGCTGTCATAGAACGTCTGGATTATTTGAAGGATCTGGGAATCAATGCCATTGAATTAATGCCAGTTGGAGAGTTCGAAGGAAATATTTCCTGGGGTTATAACCCGTCATTTTTCTTTGCTCCGGACAAATACTACGGGACAAAGAATGATTTGAAGCAACTGATAGATGAAGCTCATGGAAAGGGGATCATGATCATCATGGACATGGTACTTAATCATGCTTTTGGTCAGAGTCCAATGGTTAGGCTTTACAATGATGGTGAGTTTGGCTCACCAACTCCTGATAATCCTTGGTTCAATAGAGAAGCTACACATCCTTTCAATGTTGGATACGACTTCAATCACGAAAGTGATTATACCAAGGCTTTTGTGGATTCGGTAAACAATTACTGGTTGACCGAATACAAGATTGATGGTTTCCGCTTCGACTTAAGTAAAGGATTTACGCAAGTAGTATCGGGTAGTGATGTAGGAAAGTGGTCTCAATACGATGCTTCAAGAATTGCAATTTGGAAAGGCATTTATGACCGAATCAAGGATGATCATCCAGAAGCTTATGTCATTTTGGAGCACTTATCTGAGAACTCCGAAGAACAAGAGCTTGCTAATTATGGCTTGATGTTCTGGGGAAATATGAATTTCGATTTCCGAGAAATTGCAAAAGGAGAAAATAGAGATCTTGGATGGTCTTATTATGGCAACCGAGGTTGGCAAGACCCAAATCTTGTGGCATACCAGGAGAGTCATGATGAGGAGCGTGTGATGTGGGAATCCTTAAATTTTGGAGCAACCTCGCCGATTAATATTCAAAATCTGGAGAATGCCGTAAATAGGAACCAACTATCAACAGCATTCTATTTCGCTGTTCCAGGTCCTAAGATGCTCTGGCAGTTTGGCGAATTTGGTTATGATGAGGAGCTCAATAATGATAGACTCGGGATCAAGCCTACTCATTGGGAATATTTGGAAAACCCTGAGCGCATGAGGCTCTTCAAGCTGTATCAGGAAATGATCAAGTTGAAGTTGGAATATGATGCCTTTAAGAATCCTGAGAAAACTACGATGACACTCAGTAGCTCCATCAAAT
>CAZLUY010000767.1:0-1700 GCA_964562785.1 uncultured Limnohabitans sp.
GTTGGTATTGGTAATCATGATAGGAGTTTCAAGGAAGCCCGACTCGGTTACCCAGGTTGTCCCTGTCATTTCACCATTCCCATTGAGACTGTACCAGTTTGCGAAAACAGGACTGAATTTTTTAGCCTTACCTCTGGGGAATATTGCCGTCACTCCGGTTCGTATTGGTCCTTCACCGGCGACATTCTTTCCTGATCCAGAAATTATGGTGCTGTATCCCACCTCAAGTCCGGCAACATCTGTGATCGAATTCAATGGCCCTGTTTTACCATCAAACGGCACCCTAAGATCTCTGGCTCTAGGCTTTTGTGCTATTGCAAAATTCAAGGATAGAAGTAAAGTGAGGATGATTGATACGTGTCTTTTCATATTTTTCATTGTTTGACCTGAGAAGATTATAGGCTCCTCAGTTCTTTTTGTATCCGTTCCCGTAACATCATACCCTGTTCCTGCAGAGGTAGTAAATAAGAAAGTAAAACCTCGTCTTTGTTTGCATAAAAGACAGCGAGCAGAATAGTTCGATTCTTAAATTCTGGACTTAGTGTGTTTTTAATCTTGGATTGGGATACATCATAATCTTTGTAGTTATCCACTATTGTGCTGATGTCCATGCCTTCGTCGAAGTCTGTAAAATAATTCAAGAGCAAATCCTGGGTAAATGCGCTGTAGTCTTCATAATGTGTTGCTGCTTCCTCTCCAGCTTTGTAGTAGGTGATTAGGCTTTTTCTTATTTCTCTGTCCCACACCAAATCAAAATCGCCTGAATTCTCAAGTTCTTTGTAAGTCGTGTTTTGGAGGATGACCCTGAGCCCTGGAGAGTTTAATAGTCCTCGAATCTCCATCAAGCCTCCCCAATTATTTATGGGCTCAATTTTTTGGACAAACTCTTTATGGTCTCGGATTAATTTCTCCGCATCTATAATTCTTTTGGAGATATAAAGAGAATCCTCTTGGAGGTCCTGTAAAAAGCTTTGCAGAATAATTCGCCCTTGTTCCTTTTGATTGCTTTTCTCATTCAGGTTATTAACCCAAAGAGCGATTAAGATTCCCACAACCACCAGCAGAATCTCACCAATGGCATAAAGAAAATAGCGAGTCACACGATTTTCAGATAAAAGTGTTTGCCGGAGTTTTCTAAAAAATGAGATCATGCTGTCATAAGATACAAATCTTTTAACAGCAACTTAGGGACTAGGAATGATCAATTATAGCCTGAATCTGGATCCTTATCCTTTTGTACTGCACCTGCAGTCGAGCCGCAAGGAAATAGAAGTTGTCTACCCGATTTTCGAATTCAGGGCTTTTGAGAAGGCTCGGACTATTTGATGCAATGGTGGAAGGAGTAAGTCCCAGATCAACATCTGAATTTGCTGCTTCATTGATAGCATCCAAATTTCGGACTGAACCATTCATGCTCAAAAAGTCAATGTATTGATTGGAGTAGCGATTGTAATCTCGTTCTACCTCCGAAAGGTCCTCATAGATTCTTTGCCATTCAAAGAGAATTGCTCTTAGCTCAGGATCGCTCAATTGTGACAAGCCGCCAGAGTTTTTCAGCTCTTCGAGAATAAAGGTGCTAGGCGTCCAATCCGGGCTTGAGAATGATTTAGAAAGGAGATTTTCAAATTGTTCTTCTGTAAGATCTTTTGGAGGTTCATTCGTCCAATCCAACAGAGTTTCTAATGCTGAACTTGTAGCAT
>CAZLUY010000768.1:0-1838 GCA_964562785.1 uncultured Limnohabitans sp.
CCGAGGTTTGAGCTTTCAATGCTTTCTTCTCTAACCTCCAGCCCAAAACCTGTGGTTCCCAATGAATTTTCAAAAGATCCATTAGTCTCAAGAGCAAAGACATCTGTGGTATGATTATTCTGGAAAAATTCAGGTTCTTCCCTTCTCAGCCTAAATTCATCATTATTTCTTCTCCAATAGCCTCGTGTGTTGAGATTAAATCCTCCTGAACTGAACTGGTGAGAAAGAGATCCCAAAGTGGTTTGTATGCTTTCCCACTGGTCTGGAAAGACACTGGTATAAAAGCCGTTGGCGCCAAAAGTTCGATCGGTGTAGGCAATCATTCCTCTGAGACTGTTTTTCTCATTTAGATCCACTCCGCCCTCATAGAAGATATTGCTGACCTGGTAATCTGAGTTATACCAGTGACCATCAGAATCATCATAGGAGATGGCAAGGTTTTGCTTGTAGCTCCCTATAGGCAAAGATCCAGCGAACGAAATACCTTTCATTCCAAAATCTCCCGCATACCCCTGAAGGTTAAGTCTTCTTTCTTCCGAAAGCTTGGTGATCACATTGATAGCACCGGCATAAGCATTCTGACCAAAAATTCTCGAAGCTGGTCCTTTTAATACTTCAACTCGATCTATTTCCAGCATGGGCACAGGAATATTCATCATGTGGTGTCCAGTCTGAGGATCACTGAGTTTGATGCCATTGAGTAACATTAAAGTCTGCTCGAAGGAACCTCCTCGGATACCGATATCTGCCTGAACTCCGGTTACTCCCCTTTGTCTAACATCTACTCCAGGTACAAAAGCCAATACTTCTTGCAGGCTCCGTGCAGGAGTGGTTTCAATATCTAATCTGTCTACAACCGTAATATTCCGGCTTTGCTTACCAAAGGGAATTTGAATTCTGTTTTCCTGAATCACGATTTCATTCAGATCGGTTAAGGTAGAATCTTGTTGTGAAATCGCGGATAGTTGGATTCCTAAAAAAAGGCCTAAAGCAAAAAGCGTTTTCATTGTTGTGGTTTAATTGAAGCGCAAATTTTATCTAAAAATAATCCAATTCCAACATTGGAAATAATCTAAAAAATTGTGAAGAAAGAGGCTCAATTTTGCGGACTAAGATGTCTGGATGAATTCATTCCTTATTTTCATGAAAATTTTAAGTGAATGGAAAAAATGCTAGTGAGATTCCTTGGAGTTATAGCCTTGGGAATTATGACTTTCTCAGTTACAGCTCAGGTTGCAAGGGAAAGTAACCAATCGAAATTTGCGGAATTCCGCGATAGATCTGGAAATTATTATCGGTCAGCTTCGGGCAAGCCGGGTGAGGGGTATTGGCAAAATAAGGCCGATTATGTAATCGACGTGACATTGGATGATGAGGCTCATACCCTCACAGGTTCCATTACCATGACTTATACGAATAACAGTCCTGAAGCACTGGATTTTGTTTGGATGCAGATGGAGCAAAATAGATTTACCGAAAGCTCTCGAGGAACACTTACCACTCCGATTCAAGGTAACCGATACAATGGTGAAGTTGATGGTGGGTATCAATTAAGTAACGTGAGTTCTTCAGTTGGTAAGAAAGGTGCGACATCTGGAAAACATATTATTGATGATACCCGGATGCAGGTATGGTTTGCTGAGCCATTGCCAGCAAGAGGAGGCGTTGCGACTGTTTCCATGGACTTCTCTTTCAAGATTCCAACCGATGGAATGGATAGAATGGGCAAGCTTGAGGTTGAAGATGGGTTCATCTATGCAATGGCCCAATGGTATCCTAAAGTCGCTGTTTTTGATGATATCGAAGGTTGGAACGTGGAGCCATATCTTGGTGCTGGA
>CAZLUY010000769.1:0-1560 GCA_964562785.1 uncultured Limnohabitans sp.
CTATCTCCAATTTTTTCTGTAAGCAAGGCCCATGCCTCCCAATCTTCTTCTGCACATCCATCCTCGATAGAATCGATAGGATACTTTGTTGACAATTCTGCCAGGTATTCTACCTGCTCTTCTCTGGTTCTCACTACACCAGAATCACCCTCAAACTTCTTGTAGTTGTACTTATCATCCTCATAGAATTCAGAAGCCGCACAATCCAATGCAATTGTTAGATCCTTACCAGCCTCATATCCTGCCTTTGAAATAGCATCTAGAATTACTCCAAGAGCTTCTTCTGTACCGCCGGAGAAATTAGGAGCAAAACCTCCCTCATCACCTACTGCAGTCACCAAACCTTTGTCATGAAGAATCTTCTTAAGGTTATGGAATACTTCAGCTCCCATTCTAATGGCCTCAGAGAAATTCTCAGCACCGACAGGGCGGATCATAAATTCCTGAAAAGCAATAGGAGCATCGGAGTGAGAACCACCATTAATGATATTCATCATTGGAACAGGAAGGGTATTCGCATTAACCCCACCAACGTATCTGTAGAGTGGTTGACCTGACTCCATTGCAGCAGCCTTGGCTACTGCCAGAGAAACTCCCAAAATTGCATTTGCACCAAGATTGCTCTTGTTAGGAGTACCATCCAATTCTATCATAATTTGGTCGATGAGATTCTGCTCGAATACATCAAAACCAACTAGTTCGGAAGCAATTTTATCATTCACATTAGCGACAGCCTTCAGGACACCCTTTCCAAGGTAAGTGCTTTTATCACCGTCTCTCAGCTCTACAGCCTCATTAACACCAGTGGAAGCTCCACTAGGAACAGCCGCTCTACCAAAGGCTCCATTCTCTGTAACTACATCCACTTCAACAGTAGGATTACCTCTGGAATCAAGGATTTGTCTTGCGTGAATTGATTGAATTAATGTCATAGATTTAAAAGGTTAGATTTTAATTTTTATTGATCATGGAAATGAAATCATCAAAAAGATACCTGGAGTCATGTGGACCAGGTGATGACTCTGGATGATATTGAACCGAAAAGGCAGGCTTATTGACAAGTCTGATCCCTGCAACGGTATTATCATTCAGGTGAACATGCGTGATTTCAACTTCCGGGTTTTGCTCCGCATCCTCTCGGGTAATATTAAATCCGTGATTTTGTGAAGTAATTTCTGATTTCCCAGTTTTTAAGTTCTTAATAGGGTGGTTAATTCCCCTGTGGCCATGGTGCATTTTGTAAGTGCTGATGCCACATGACTCGGCTAGAATCTGGTGTCCAAGGCAAATCCCAAATACTGGCTTGTCTGTTGAAAGGATATCCTTGGTAGTTTCCACGGCATACTCCATCACAGCAGGATCGCCAGGTCCATTGGAAAGGAAGTAGGCATCTGGTCCCCAGGCTTCCATTTCAGATAGAGATGTCTTAGCAGGAAAGACCTTACAATAGGCTCCTCGGTCTGATAGATTTCTAAGGATATTCTTCTTGATTCCAAGATCAAGACAAGCAACTTTAATTTCGGAATCTTCAGAGCCAAAGAAATAAGGCTCCTTGGTACA
>CAZLUY010000770.1:0-5796 GCA_964562785.1 uncultured Limnohabitans sp.
GATTCCAAGAATAGTAACTGAGCTACAATGATGTTTGCGATGTGATCATCGATTCCTGTTCCCAAGAAAATGATTCTGTCCATGATCAATCTGGAGAATACGTCGATCTCACGGAAGTTTTGTGGACGCTCCTCGATTACCGAGCGCGTCATGTTTTCTATGTGTTGGGTGTATTGGTCAAAAGCGGTTCCATTCACACCTTGGTTATGAATGGCGAATTTTCTGAATTCTTCTTTGTTAATCATTAGTAAATGTGTTGTGGTAAACAAAAATAAAAAAAGCCCTTAAATAAGGACTTTTTCTATCTGGTTTAAGCAATTTACTTCTCTAAAAGTTCCTTAAACTGGTCAATGCTAATTTCCTTATCCTTTAGCTTCAGCTTTTCTTTAACTAAATCAAGGACCTTATCGTTTTGAACCGAAGTGAGCATATTCATATAATTTTGCCCCTCTTCACCTTTAAGGTAGTTGTCCACGAACATGTCCATGCTATCCTCCATCTGAGAACCTAGCCCTGAAGCAGCGAATTGCTCTCTTACCATCTCTTTGGTTTTTTCGATCACATCTTCGTGCTCAGCTTTGATTTCATTTTCAGTAGCCAGCTCGTTTGAAATAAGAGACCAAGTCAATTGTCTTGCATATGCAGGATACTCCTTGTCAACATCTTCAGCGGAAACCTTGCCTTGATTAGCTTTTAGCAACCACTCTTTTAAGAAATCTTCTGGAAGGTCAATCTTGGCACTATCCATCAATGCCTTTTTCAATTCTTCCTCAGTAAAGACTTTAGCTTCCTTAGCGTAGTTTCCTTCTAAGGTTTCTTTCACTTTCGCCATGAATTCCTCTTCTGACTTCACCTGATCTGGGCCAAAGATTTTGTCGAAAAATGCTTGGTTCAATTCTGCCTTTGCAGTTCGGTTAATGTTCTTAACAGTGAAAGTAAGATCACCTTGAGCATGATCCTTTTCCTCGTCAGTCAAAGCAAATGCATCATCCCACTGAGCCTTTTTCACATCCTTGGATGGGAATGCAACTTCTGTTTCTTTACCAATTCCAATGAATTTAGAACCAAGCTTCTTGGTTAGGCCATCGATTGGGAAGGTAAGCGTCTTAGACCAAGTACCATCTGCAGTTGCCAAGTCACCATAAAGGCTATCGCCAGCTTCTGAAGTTTCAGGATTAGTACTTTCGCCAGACTGATTCAAAAGATTGTCAACAGTCTCTTTGATAGTATCGTCATCAACTTTGATCGTGTAATTAAACCCTTTGATCTTAGAGTCAAGCTTTAGATCAATGGCCTCTACAAATCCAATCTTGTAATCGAAGTTAAATTCCTTCTGGGTTTTCCAGTCGATGTTTTCCTGAGTAGACTCATCTGGCAACGGGTCTCCAAGAATTTTGAAGGATTGCTCCTTGATATAGTTTCCTAAAGACTCACTAAGGATAGAATTAATTTCTTCTACCAATACAGATGTTCCATAAAGGTTTTTGATCATCCCAAGCGGTGCCTTTCCAGGTCTGAAGCCTTTAACATTCGCCTTCTTAGCGTAGTCCTTAAGCTTAGCAGTAACCTGATTCTGGTAATCTTCCTCTTTCAGGTTAATGGTAATTGAACCCTGATTTGATGAATGCTTGTCTAATGTGATTTCCAAAGCTATTGTGTTTTTATAGATGAGATAAAACTAAAAACCCCCAATCTCCTTCCTTTGTCAGGCCGAGATCGAGGGTTCGACAGCAGTGCGGATGGAGGGACTCGAACCCCCATGCCTCGCGGCGCTAGATCCTAAGTCTAGTGCGTCTACCAATTTCGCCACATCCGCATTTCTTCAAAAGGAATCGTTATTCCTTCGCTGAATTGTGGGTGCAAAGGTAAATAGGAAAAACAATTTTGCAATGATCCGATGAAAAAAAATTCTTCAATTGAAAATAAATTTTCGAGGGAAAAATTGTCTAAATTTCATGTTATGATTCAAGTGGATACGGAGGAGGAACGAAAACAGATTCTCAAACGCTATCGGAGACTACTTCGGCAGGCCAAACCTGTCCTTAAACCGGGTGACGCAAAGCTGATCAAAAAGGCATTTAACGTCTCTGCAGATGCCCATAAGGATATGCGGAGAAAATCCGGTGAACCATATATTTATCACCCCCTTGAAGTGGCTCTCGTATGCGTGGAGGAAATAGGACTGGGAACCACTTCCATTGTTGCTGCACTTCTTCATGACGTAGTCGAGGATACTGATTGGGAGCTGGAGGATATTGAAAGAGAATTTGGGTACAAGGTGATGACCATCATTGATGGTTTGACCAAAATCTCTGGTGTTTTTGAATATGGAAGTTCACAGCAAGCTGAAAACTTCCGAAAAATGCTTCTCACTTTGTCCGACGATGTGAGGGTGATTTTGATCAAGCTTGCAGATCGCTTGAATAACATGCGAACTCTTCAAAGTATGCCAAGGCATAAGCAATTGAAGATTTCTTCAGAGACCATGTACCTCTATGCGCCTTTGGCCCATCGTCTGGGACTTTACGCCATCAAATCTGAGCTTGAGGATTTATTTTTGAAATACACCGAGACCGAGATCTATCAGGACATTGTCAATAAGATTCAACAGTCGAAATCACTTAGAAATAGATTCATTCGGAAATTCATCCAGCCTATTGATGAAGAGCTGAAAAAGCAAGGCTTCAAATACACTATAAAAGGAAGGCCAAAATCTGTTCACTCCATCTACAGCAAGATGAAAAAGCAGGGTATTCCTTTCGATGAGGTCTATGACCTATTTGCGATTCGGATAATCCTTGAAAGTGAATTTGAAAATGAAAAGGCCGACTGCTGGCAGGTATATTCTATCGTTACAGATTTTTACCAACCCAATCCTGGAAGGCTTAGGGATTGGATAAGTACACCACGATCCAATGGATATGAGTCTCTGCATACAACGGTAATGAGTAATGCGGGACAGTGGGTGGAAGTGCAAATCCGAACCACCCGAATGGATGAGATTGCGGAAAGGGGATACGCCGCTCATTGGAAGTACAAGGAAAAAGATAGCAAGGGACCATCTGGTTTGGATGATTGGATCATGCAGGTGAGAGGCTTACTTGAATCCAATGAGGCGAATGCCATTGAATTCATGGATGATTTCAGAGGTAATCTGTTCCATGAGGAGGTTTTTGTGTTTACGCCTAAAGGGGACCTTAAAGTTTTGCCCCATGGAGCAACGGCACTCGATTTTGCATTTGAGATCCATACCGAGGTCGGGGCTAAATGCATCGGAGCCAAAGTAAATCAAAGATTAGTACCAATATCTCATAAGCTAAAGAATGGAGATCAGGTGGAAATTCTGACCTCCAACAAGCAAAAGCCGAATGAGGATTGGCTCAATATTGTCGTTACCTCGCGAGCCAAAGCTAAAATTAAGGATGCACTTAGAGAAGAGAAGAAATCTTCAATTCTCGATGGGAGGGAGATCGTTCAGCGAAAGCTGAAGCAGATGAAAATGACCTTCAGCTCGGAGCTTGTGGAGAAGCTGAGGGCTTACTACGAATTGAAGACTGCAAACGAGCTTTATTATCGTGTAGGTAAGGGAATTATCGACCCTACCACAATTAAATCCTTCAAGGATTTTCTGGAGAAGCAAAAAAAGAAGCAGAAAGCAATTCAGGAGAGGGTTAAAGACGAATCTACATTTACCAAAGAGATTAAGAACATCAAGGGCCCTGAGCATGATCAATTATTGATCGGGGAGGACATGGACGTAGTGGATTATATCCTTGCCAAATGCTGTAATCCAATCCCAGGAGATGATGTCTTTGGTTTTGTCACTGTCAATGAAGGCATCAAAATTCATAGGACCTCCTGTCCTAACGCTGTGGAGCTACTTTCCAATCACGGAAACCGGGTGATCAAAGCAAGATGGACTAGTCAAAAGGAAATCGCCTTCTTGGCGGGCTTGCATATCGTTGGTACCGATCGAGTAGGGCTGATTAATGACGTGACTAAAATTATCTCAAATGATTTGAAAGTGAATATGAGGTCCATCACTGTGGACTCCGATGCTGGTATATTTGAAGGGACAATTAAACTCTATGTGCATAGCACCACTCACTTGGAAAGGTTAATGGAGGATTTGGCCAAAGTTGATGCGATTATCAAAGTCTCAAGATTTGATTGATGGGAATTGAATCTTTTATCTTGAGGAGAAGTTATATTTGAAAAAAATACCTAGATGTCCTTGAATACGGTTAAACCGCCAGCGAGTAACACAAATTTTGAAGAGGTAAAGGAGATTTTCACTGCCTATTTGGGTCACCAAAAACTCAGAAAAACTCCGGAGCGATATGCGATTCTTGAAGAAATCTACAGTCGAACCGGACATTTTGATGTGGAAGGGCTGTACATAAGCATGAAGAATAAAAACTACCGGGTGAGCCGTGCAACGGTTTACAACACGCTAGACCTTTTGGTCGAGTGTGATCTTGTTGTCAAGCATCAATTTGGAAAAAACCTAGCTCAGTTTGAAAAATCCTATGGTTATAAACAACATGATCACCTGATTTGTACTGAGTGTAACAAGGTTCTGGAGTTTTGCGATCCGCGTATCCAAAACATTCAGAATACCGTTGGAGATATTCTCAATTTCAAGGTGATGCATCATTCCCTGATTCTTTATGGATCTTGCCAGAAGGAAAATTGCGAAAACAGGGATGCACAAAATTCAAATTCATAATAATGGACTTAAGCTATAATACTACCAAGGACGAAAAAGCAACCTATCTTTCTATGCAGGGAGACCTGATAGGAGATCAATTAGGTCCACAACTTGTGGAGGTTGTTTCTGATGCCATCGAGGGTGGAGCTAAGACTTTTGTTGTCGATCTGAGTGAAGTAAGGTATATAAGTTCTAGTGGCATTGGTCTTCTTATCACTATGCTCACAAAGATGAGAAATGCAGGAGGTGAGATGTATCTCACGGCTCCTTCCGAGCATGTCAAAAAGCTACTGATCATCACCAAACTCAATAATATTTTTACGGTGTTTGATTCAGTGGATGATTTTAAACAGAAGGCATAGTCTTTTCCTACTTCTTATTATCGGGTTTTTATCCTGTTCTGATAGGGATTCTATTCATTCAGAATATGAAGTAACCTCTTCCAAACGCCTTAAATTTTCATTGGGCGAAGGTGGGCTGACACCGGATGGTGATTTTTTAATATCTCTTGATTCGACTCGGACCAGAGGAACTATCTACAACAGAATTGCTCATTCTTTAGATAGCGTTTTTTTTAATCCAGATTCGGCTTGGGTCAAAGATGGGGAGTTGATGGAGAGAGAAGGGCCATATGGAGTAGGAACAGTATTCTCCCACTTCGGAACATTAGACCATACCATATTCCTAAATAGCCAGGAAATATTCCGTCAAGAGAATGACTCTAAAGCCGTCTCCAGAAAACTTCTCTTTGAATATGGGGTATTTGGGGATTTGGATTATCCCGCATTTTCTTTAGTTACCTCAGCTCGGGAATTTGCAGCCATAGATCGAGATAGCAATACTGCATATTTCATCTATGATTATGATAATCAAGTTCAAGTCATAGGTTACGATAGTCAATCTGACTCCATGTTCGAATTGCCGGTTAAGCTGGACTCTGCTCGATATTTTAGTACTAGGTTAGTCTTGAAAACTAAAAACATGACGATGAATGGGTCGGATACTCCTCAGCTTAGTGCTTACAATGACAAGCTTGTTGTGAGTTACCCAACCTTCAATGATATTTTGGTTTATGACTTGAAGTC
>CAZLUY010000771.1:0-5312 GCA_964562785.1 uncultured Limnohabitans sp.
TGGCCTGCTCTTCTGTAAGAACCACTGTATTAGGTTTTGCCAGAGCAGATAAAGGATCTCCTTTGACAAAAGGTAATGTGAAGACATCGAAGAAATTAGGATCAACAGCAGCAGTGGTTCCAGTTCTGAGTACCTGATCCCCCAACCTAATCTTAGTGTCTTCTCTAAGCTTAATCGCTCGTGTCGCATCCTCCACTCCTGGGATCTCCTCTTTGAGAGTAACAGCAACTGGTGCCATCACGCTTGCCTCCTGCTGTAGTTCGCTGCCAAATTTAGCTTCCAGGTTTACTCTATAAATCTGGTCTGATTTCGCATAAAATCTGTCATAGCTGAATTCATCAAAAACAAAAAGACTAATTACCAGACAAATCCCCAATCCAAGGGAAAGGCCTAGGATATTGATAAGGGATACAAGCTTGTTTTTCTTCAAGCTTCTCCAGGCAATTTTGAAATAACTCTTAATCATCTTTTCTATTCTTAATTACTCACTCTTCAAGCTTTTTACCGGATTATTCAAGGCTACCTTGGTGGACTGATAGCTCACAGTGATCACAGCGAGAATTACCGCACCTAACACCGCAACAAGGAAGTACCACCACTCTATATCGATTCTGTATTCGAAATTTTCTAGCCAGCCTTTGCTGAAGTACCAGGCAATTGGCAGGGCAAAAAAGGAAGAGATTAAAACGAGTCCGATAAACTCCTTGGACATGATTCCAATGAGGTTGGCATAGCTTGCTCCCATCACCTTTCTGATTCCAATTTCCTTTGTTCTTTGTTCGGCCGTAAAGGTGGCAAGACCAAATAGACCTAAGCATGAGATGAAAATGGCCATAAAGGCGAAGTAATTGGCTAGGCTTCCAATCGTGGATTCAGATCGGTAAAAATTCATGAACTCGTCATCAGCAAACTGATAATCGAAAGGAAACTTAGGGTTGAATCGCTGATAAACTTTCTCAACCCCGTCCAATGCTTCTCTCAACCTACCTGGTTCAGTTCTCACAAAAGTGAATCCCCAATGCTCATTACGAGGAAATAATCGCACAATGATTGGGTCAATAGCCTGATGCAGTGAAGTATGGTGGTAGTCCTTCATTACCCCAACTATAGGCCCAGGCACATCCCAAAACACTATTTCTGTTCCTACGGGATCATCGAAACCCATCGTTCTTACAGCCGCCTCGTTGACCAAGTAAGCTGCGGTGTCAGTTCCATAGTCATAGGACAAAGCTCTACCCTCGACCAGTTCAATATTCATGGTATTCAAATAATCCCCTGCGACAGGATTTTGAGAGAAAAGTAAAATCTCTGTGGTGTCTTTTCCTGCCCATCTTACTCCTTGAGTAGAGGAACCAACCTCTAAGGGATCAGCCTGCGAAGCGGTTACAGATTTCACACCTGGAAGCGCGGCTAGCTCATTTTGGAAAGAGATAAAATTATCACCCAATTCACCCTCTATAGGAAAATACAGAAGATTCTCCCGGTCAAAACCAAGGTTCTTATTCTGTATAAAATCAATTTGATTGTAGATCACGATCATGCCTAATATGAGCATGATGGATAGGCCAAACTGAAATACCACCAGTCCTTTCCTAAAATAGGTGGCACTAGGCTTAAATTTCAATGCTCCTTTTAACACTACCACAGGTCTGAGTGATGACATGAATAATGCGGGATAAGACCCTGAGATTAGACTAGTTACTATTAGCAAACCAACCAGTAGCGCAGCAATCGATGGATCTGTCAGATTTAAGGAAAGCTCTTTGTCCGTAAGGTTATTGAAAGATGGAAGCAATAGCGCCACAAGGATGATGGCTACAACCAGGGAAATACTTGTGATCAAAAAAGCTTCCCCATAAAACTGCCCGACCAAAGTCTTTTTGGTAGCTCCGATGGCTTTACGAACACCGATTTCTTTTGCTCTCTTGACTGATCTCGCAGTGGCAAGATTCATAAAATTAATACAAGCAATCAAGAGGATGAAAATGGCGATAACCGTGAAGATCCTAACGTATTCAATTCTTCCGCCATCCTGGATTCCTCCTTCAAAATTGGAGTATAAATAGGAATCTGAATACTTATGTAAAAACAACTCCACATTACTTCCCTCATTCTTGGTCTTGATGTAATCCTTGATTTTTTCATTCACCAAATCCACATCAGCATTTTCAGCGAGAAGCACAAAACATCTTGGCCCATTATTGCCCCATTGGCTCGCCCAACCATTGTATTTCATCCATCGCTCCCAGCTCATCAAAAAATCAAATTCAATGGAGGAGCTAGATGGAATCTCCTCCAAAACGCCAGTTACCATCATATCATCTTCATTGTCTACGATGATAAGCTGTCCCATTGGATCTTCACCTGGAAAGTATTTATCGGCTAATTTTTGAGAAATCACCACACCATCAGGTCTGTCCAAAGCCGTAGCGGGATCTCCTTGCTTTAAGCCAAAAGAAAATATGCTTAGATAGTCCTTTTGGGCATACCTACCTTTCTCCTTTTCGAATTTGTCGCCCACGGTAAACAAAGGCTCCTCTTCCCAAAGAAATTGACTAGCTAGCTCTATTTCAGGGATTTCTTCCACGATGTTCTCAGCTAAAATGCCAGGAGTAGAGGGGTAAGTATTTGGTTCCCCGGAATAATATTGATTTTCATACACCTGATAAATCCTGTCCCTGTTTTCATGGAATTGGTTCATCGAACGCTCATCCTGAATCCAAAGAAGAATTAAAAGGCTACATGCCATCCCCAATGCCAATCCAATGATATTGATGAATGAAAAACCCTTGCTTTTTAGCAGATTTCTAAAGGCGATTTTGAAATAGTTTTTGAGCATTGTTTAGCGGTTTAGATAGGTTTACTCACTCTTTAAACTCTTGACTGGATTAACCATTGCGGCTTTCAGAGACTGGAAGCTTACGGTAAATACTGCAACTGATACTGCAATTACACCGGCGACAGGGAAAACCCACAATGGGATATCTATTCTATAAGCGAAGCTCTCCAGCCAATTTTCCATGGCAAACCAGGAAATTGGAACAGCGACGATTAAAGAAATCAAAACTAGCTTCACAAAATCCCAGGAAAGCATACCGATAAGGCTTGGAACATTTGCTCCTAGCACTTTTCTGATTCCGATCTCTTTTGTTCTTTGCTCAGCCGTATAAGTAGCCAGGCCTAAAAGACCAAGACATGCAATCAAGATGGCTAAAACGGAGAATGAGGTGAATATTTTTCGGAATCTAATATCAGCTTCGTATTGCATATCAAAATCCTGGTCGAGGAAACTGTAAAGGAATGGTCTATGCGGAGCCATTTCTGACCATACCCCTTCTACTTCGGAGACGGTTCTATTAAGATCCTGAGTATTTACTTTGATGGATACATATCTACTTGCATATGGCTCATATGGCAAGGACAATGGCTCAATCTCATTATGAAGAGATACGAAATTGAAATCTTTCACAATACCAATTACCTCTCCCTCTTTGCCCCACTGTTCGAATCTCTTTCCTACCATATCAGCTGGGTTTGCATAGCCATATTGCTTAGCCAAGGCTTCATTTACCACAATTGCCTGGGTAGTGTCTGAAAGAATATCTCTGGAATACGCTCTACCTGCAACGATTTCTAAATCATACTGCTCGATAAAGTCCATTCCCACCTGGAAGATGCCTTGAGCCTTATAGACAAATTCTCCATCCGCATCGACTATACCCGTTCCTGCATTTGGGAAATAGCTTCCCGGTACACTTCTGGAAAAGGCTACATTCTTCACACCAGATAGAGACTCTAACCTATCTCTAATTGGCTCCATCTGATTGTTCACCTGGAAGTCATAGTTGTATTCAATTAAGAGCATCTGCTCATCAGTGAATCCCATATCTCTTTCCAATAGGTGGGTCATTTGGTTGTATACCACAAGTGTCCCCACTATTAGGGCGATCGATAAACCGAATTGGAAAACCACCAGTCCTTTTCTGAGAAAAACACCTTTGGAGTCTGTTTTACTTATTCCTTTTAGGATGCTGACAGGTCTAAATGAAGACAAAGCAAGTGCAGGGTATGATCCTGCCAAAAGCCCTACTATGACCAAACCGATCAAGAAGAAAGGCAATGTTTGGATATTGATCATCTCGGTAAACCCAAAGGTCTTGCCGGTGAGATCCTGCATAATAGGTATGGATACCGAAACCAAAACAACAGCGACGATACCTGCCAATCCGACAACGATCAAAGACTCACCCAAAAACTGATAGATCAGGCTTTTGCGATCAGCTCCGATAGATTTTCTGATTCCCACTTCCTTGGCTCTTTCTAAAGATCTGGCTGTGGAAAGATTCATGAAATTGATAATGGCTATCACCAAAATGAAAATCCCAATGATGGAGAAAATGTAAATATTGGGAAGGCTTCCGATCACTCCAGGCTGTCTTTGTGCATCAGATCGTAGATAAAAATCTTCCATCTTTTCAAGAGCAATATCATAGTTCTCATTATCCTCATCCAATTCCTGAACCCGCTCTATGAATCCTGGAAGCTTTGCCTGAAAAGCCCCAAAATCAAAGTTTTCATCCATTAGAAGATATGTGTAAGTATCCACATAACCCCAGGATTCCAGAATGAAAGGCCTGTTTGTAGAGAAGGTCTCAAAAGACAAAAGCAGATTAAAATCGAAATGAGAGTTTTCTGGTAAGTCGGCCATTACGCCTGTCACGGTATAGAGACCTTCTTCTGACCTACCAGGTGATGCGGAACCATCCAAAGTTCTGCCAACGACATTGGTTTCTCCAAAATATTTTATGGCAGTACTTTCTGTCAATACCACCTTATATGGGGCGTCCAAAGCCGTTTTAGGATCGCCATATATCAAGTCCCAGGAGAATACATCAAAAGCGGTAGAATCCATAAAAAAGATCCCCGTCTCCTGATAGGGTATATCCTCATGCATAAAAAGGATATCAGATCTACCAGAGAATCGAACTACCTTCTCTATCTCCGGAAAATCATTCTGCAGGGCTGGTCCAACAGGGGCATTACCCCAAACCCAATAATCATCATAGCTCTTTCCTTCTACTTCATCATCGGCACTCGTACTACCGTGAATTACCCGATAAATCCTATCATAATTCGCATGGTAAGTATCGTAGCTAAGCTCCTTCTTGACGAAGTTGAAAATGAGAAAGCAACAGGCAATACCAATTCCTAAACCAAGAATATTGATTAGGGAATAAACCTTATTCTTGAGTAGGTTTCTGTAAGCTATTTTGATGTAGTTCTTAAACATGCTTCTTTGCTTTAATCTTTTT
>CAZLUY010000772.1:0-4201 GCA_964562785.1 uncultured Limnohabitans sp.
TCATTTAAAATGTGGAGAAAAAGAGTTCAGGGAAGAAGTACCAAACACAAACAAAAAACCGGAGACGATGTAAATCGATTCCGGTCGAAGATGCAAAAACACATTGCTGGAAATAAAATCAGCAAGCGTTAAAGTCGATTAAACGAGGTCATATGGCCAAGCCATTACGCCACCCTGAAGATTCGATACATTTTCGAATCCAAGGTCTCCCATGATTTGGCTAGCCCTGGCACTCCTACTCCCGCTCCTGCAATAAAGAAGGTACTTTTTGTCCTTCGGTAGATTTGCTACTTGAGATTTAAACCCTCCCATTACATTGATATTTCTGGCACCCTGGATTTTTCCGGAGGAAACCTCATTTGGCATACGCACATCTATGATCACTGCGTCTTGAGATTTCATCGCATCCAGAAATTGACCAGAATTGATATCCCTATACTTCTTTTCTTTCTTTTTGAATAGTCCGAACATAGTCTCTTATTTTCTTCAAATGTAGAATCCTACGAAAAGAAAGTCGGTAACCAAAGTCACTTAGCATTTAGGTGTAGATTTAAATTACTTACTTGAGACTCATGGCTGAATCTGATATTCATATTCTAATAGTGATAAATAGTTATGCCAGCAAGGGTTCAGCTGGCAAAGTATATACTGACTACTCAAAGTTTCTTCAAGATCGAGACATCAGATTCTCAACCTATTTCACTGTTGGACAAGGGGATTCAGCTAATATTGAAGAGCTTCTACAAAATCAGCAATTCACTACCATTTCCATTTTAGGAGGGGAAGGGACCAACAATTCAGTAATCAATGCCAGGGGTGTTGAAAAATTGAATGTCCATCTTATCCCCTGTGGCACAGGCAATGATTTGGCAAATTCCTTACTCGGGAAAAAGGATATAAAGAAATACTTCGATCAATCTATCTCAGGAAAAACCATGGAGATAGATATGTACAAATGCAATGATCGCAGGTTCCTTGTCAGTTTTGGGGTAGGATTTGATGCGGCTGTTTGCGAAAAAATAGAAACCATGAGAAACTCGAAATTACCCAGATTTCTATCTTATTGGGTTGCTCTGGTTAGCATCATTTTTAACTATCCAAACCTCAAAGTAGAAATTGATGGAGTGAAGACTTCATTATTCCTCCTTAGCCTTGCCAATAATGACAAAATTGGTGGCGGTTTTAGAATAGCACCTAAAGCAAGGGTTAATGACAAAGAATTGGAGTTTGTGCTTGTAAAGCCCGCAACTATCAAGCAGCGTTTATTAAACCTTTTAAGTTTAAAGAATGGCACCCATCTCGGTTTGGATATCATTGAATACAAACGAGTCAATTCTTGTTTCATTCATGCACAAAGGAGCATTCCTGCCCATGCAGACGGAGAACTACTTAGAGACAAAGATTACCATATTGAATTTGAAGCAAAGCTTAGACTTTGTATCTGATAAGGTCATTTAGGCGCAGACACCTTACCTCTGTCGAGCATTCTGAATGACACAGATAGAATTAGGAGAACCCAAGGTGTCCCATGGAGGACTAGATCAAACCAGTCCATGGTCTGCATTCCATTGGCACCGCCTAAAACCCATCTGATCTTACCAATCAAATGTGGCTCAGGAGTGAAGGGTGCCAGACCTAATGTCAAGCTTAGGATTAAAAACGATGCCCAGTTCTTCTTGAGAAGATTCAA
The DNA here is from genome assembly GCA_964562785.1 of uncultured Limnohabitans sp. GTDB lineage: Bacteria > Bacteroidota > Bacteroidia > Cytophagales > Cyclobacteriaceae > Algoriphagus. Next base: position 1,691 of record CAZLUY010000772.1, read on the forward strand.
GAAGCCTTTCTTCTGTTCCATGGATAGGTGATCTGTTTCCAAAAGGTCTTTGGATATTCCTCGTCTTTATCAAACCCTAAAGGTTCATCTCGCCCCGAATTTGGAATGTATGCGGTTCCAAAAATGTAATCCCAAAGGCTCAGGGTAATTCCAAAGTTCACTCCATAGGATCCTTCAGGCAATGTTTTGGCATGATGCCAGGTATGCATGACCGGGTTATTCAAAATGTACTTGAGTGGACCATAGGTTAACTTCACATTGGCGTGATTCAGATGGCCAATAAGAATGGTGAAGATATTTAGTAAGATGAAATCGTCTAAACCAAAACCGATCATCGCAAGCGGAATATATTGTATGGACTTATAGACAATGGTCTCCATCCAATGATATCTCAAATGCGCGGCAAATCCCATTTCCTTAACAGAGTGATGGAGCTTGTGAAATTCCCATAACCATGGCACGGCATGCAGTAGTCTATGCACGTTCCATTGAATAAAATCAGCTACTATCAGCATCAAAAACAGCTGAGCAATTACTGGCCAGGATCCTACCTCAATTGCGACCAGGTTTGTAATCCCAAAGACTCCCAAAAAGTCGTTGAATAATTCTACACCTACATTGGATATGGCATTATAACCTACCAAAGAGAAAAGGAAGAAGTTGAAAAACATGTAGAAGGCATCTAGCCAGAAGTCCTTCCTGAAAAAACTGCGGTCCTTTCTCCAGGGAAAAAGAATTTCTAATGCCCAAACAAGGAGCGAAAGGCCAATCAGCCAATAGAAATAATTATTCCAAGAAGGGGTAAGAATTTCGGTTTTGAGGTAATCCCAATAACCATAATATCCATCGAAGAATGTTTTTAAGTACTTCATAATCTATTAGAACTGTAGTAGCTCTTTCACTAAAATATACACTGCCATTACCACAACAAACCAACCAAAACCCTTCTTCAATGCCTTATCTTTTATTCTTTTCGAAAGCGCACTACCTATGAAAATACCGATTATGGATAATCCCGTAAAGAGAAACAGAAAGTTCCAGTCAATAGTTTGCGTCCCAACATCCCCGAGAAACCCAATTAATGATTTCACTGAGATAATTAATAGAGAAGTACCTACAGCCATCTTCATTGGAAGCTTTGCCAATAACACTAAAGCAGGAATAATGAGGAATCCACCTCCAGCTCCGACAATACCTGTAAGAACCCCTACCAAAACTCCTTCTAAAGCGATCAGAGGAAAATTAAACTTAACTTCTCCCCAGGCCTTCTCTCCTTCATCTTTCCGGCCTTTAATCATGGAATAGGATGCCGCAAGCATAATAATGGCGAAAAAGATCATTATCCCCATGTCCTTTGAAAGCGTGAATTCTCCAATGGTGAAAACAGGATCAGGAATCGCAGGAACCAGATATTTTCGAGTTAGGAAGACCGAAATGAAACTGGGGATCGCAAACACAACTGCAGTCCTATAATCCACAAGCTTTTTGCGCATGAAGGTCACTGACCCGGCGAGCGATGTGCTTCCCACAACAAAAAGAGAATAAGCGGTAGCAAGGACCGGTTCTACCCCGATGACGTAAACAAGTACCGGTACGGTTAGGATGGAGCCACCTCCACCAATAAGCCCTAAACTTACACCAATGAGGACTGCAACAGCTAGACCCACCAACATTAAACTTTCCATTCTGATACCTTAATTGAGTTCACAAAAGTATTTTGAATGTGACTGAGTTGAAGTGACAATTGTCACTCGGAAAGCAACAAAGGTAATCATAAAGGCTAGCCATTTTCTTATATGTGAAATATGGCATCTTCTGTGTTTAAAGGTTCATTTTTCGGGTTTTTAGTCTTATTTTCAGATACACATTACCCAGGATTATGAAGATTTTAGTACCCATCGATTTTTCCAAAGATGCCGAAAGAGCATTGGAATATGCAATCACCTTAGCAAATCAAAAAAGTGGAAGTATAGAGCTTATCCATGTTATTGATTTAGTTTATGATTTTGCCAGTCAGGCTGCAGTCGCTCTAGATGGAATGCATAATGATGCCCACAGAATTCTTGGAGACTTGGTTAAGAAATTTCAAGGTAACGGTGTCCCCATGAGTTATGAAGTGAAAGAAGGTACAGCTTCCATTACAGTAGCAAAATATGCTCAGGAAAAAGAGAAAGACTTAATCGTAATGGGCACCAAAGGTGCGAGTGGTGTAGTGAAATGGGCTTTAGGTTCTACCACAACAAGCTTAATCAAGGAGGCAACGATCCCGGTTCTGGTAGTACCACATGCTGCCGACCTATCACAAATTAATGGGCTCACTTTGGCTCTGGAATTTTCTAACCATGAGCGGAAATTCGTTGAGTGGGTTGTGAATATTTGTGCTTCCTGGAAGACCAAGCTTTCCTTTTTACACATAGTTGCAGAACCAGATTTCAAAGAAGAGCTCGCCTGCATGGGGCTTAGTTCCTTTGTGACCAAAAATTTTGGAGAGATAGAGTTTGACTGTCTAAC
>CAZLUY010000773.1:0-4062 GCA_964562785.1 uncultured Limnohabitans sp.
CTATATCGAATTCCTCATTCAGTAAGGAATAATCCTGTACTCTGTAGTCAATGGCTTTATGTGCCCCTAAGGACTTAACCATTTCAAGATTGTCGGGTCCACACACTGCAGTGACATTCGCTCCATGGTATTTTGCAATCTGAACGGCAAAGGAGCCTACACTTCCTGAAGCACCATAAATAAGAACATTTTGATTTTGACTAATACCCCCTTTCTCAAAGAGGAAAGCGGCTGTCATACCGCCAATAGGAAGAGCTGCTGCTTCTTTATGGGTGAGGTTTTTAGGCTTTTGGATCAATACTCCTGATTTCCACTTTTCTGGGATACAGACATATTCAGCATGTGAGCCTTGTTTTAGCATTGTCGTAGTCCCAAAAACTTCATCTCCTTGATTGAACTCAGTAACTTTTGATCCAACTTCTTCTATAATCCCTGAAAATTCATGCCCCAAGACCTGTTTTTTTGGAGCGAAAAGACCGAAGATCAACCTTGCAGGAAGCCAGAAAAGAGGAGGGAAGTCAGATGCTCTTAATCTAGCGTCGCCAGCTGTAACTCCAGAATAATGAATTTTAATCAAAACCTCATTTTCCTTAGGTTTTGGCTTAGGGATTTCCTCCACTCGGACTACATCAGGGCTTCCGTATTTAGTATAGATTGCAGCTTTCATTGTTAAAATTTAAGATCTCAAAGCGAATAACTCGATCTTCTCACTTTTCCCCTTCAAATCAATTTCTCCAATTAACTCGAAGTTATCATTCTCTTTGATGCCAATAGAACGTTTAAGGTTACCTGAGATCAGTAAATCAGTTTGATATTGATTACATAGAGACTGAATTCTCGCAGTTGTATTCAATACATCACCTGTATAGATTATTTCTCTTTTGAGGGCTCCAATTTCTCCGGTGGTCACTTCACCTAAATGAAGACTTGCTTTGAAGTCGGGAACGATGTGGTATTTTTTTTCGAAATAATCAGATTGACTTTTGAGCTTTTCCTTTATTCCATGAAAGCAATTGAGACAGTTTTTATTAATAAGGCCCTTATCTGAGCTCCAGGTTATAACTACTTCATCTCCAATGTATTGATATACTTCACCTAAGCTAGAAATAATTGAGTCAGACATCATTTCATAATAGTCCTGCAAAAGGGAAAAGTAAACTTCATGTCCTAGTTTCTCCGCAAGCGTTGTAGAGTTTTTCATATCCAAGAACATGAAAACCCTGTCTTCATTTTTGGGGCGATGATACTTCCCGCTAAAGAAATTGAAGAGCACTTGATTACCAAGGTTTTCACTTATGGCTGAATAAAACAGACTAATGAGAATGTGAAAAGAGAGTTGCATAACCGTATTGAGAAAGACAGCACTTCCATAAAAATTCACTGTTTTGCTTATCACCTCATCATCCAGCGGAGATAATCCTTGTTCAATACTTGTAGCAATGGGGAATGAGATATCTACTATTAGGATCACAAAGCCTACATAAATGAGGAATTTGTAGAATACCTTTTTCAGGAAACTATGATATCGAAATCTTTTTTGGAGAATAAGTAATTCAATAACCCCGAAAAGAACTCCCACCAGAAAGACAGCAATGCTCGCAAAAATGAAAACGGGTAATGTAAGGGTTACTGCAGCATCAGGATTAAGATTTTGATTTCCAGTAACCAAACTTTCAGTCAAAAGGAAAACCCATCCAATCACAAGCCAGATGAAACCAAAAGGAAGAACCCTTTTAAGATTCCATTTGAACTTTGGACTAAAAAATGAACTCATAAAAAGTAACCGGATAAGAATTTATAGCTTGGAGAGGCAAGGCTACCTAAAATTATCAATCAGAAGATTAAATCAAAGGTTTAGTATTTGTCCAGCAGCTTTTTCATCACTTGCTCCTTGTATGTCCTACTTATAGGAAGGACTCCACTGTTCAGTACAACTTGATTACCTTCCAAAGCCTGAATCTTAGCATTGTTCACAATGTATTGTTTATGGATCTGGGTAAATCCATCTCCGGGCAATTCAGAATAAATGCTTTTTAACGTGGTGTGTGAGATGTGCTTACCCTCATCCGTGTGCAAAATCACGTAATTCTGCATGGATTCCAGGTAAAGGATACTATCAAATTTTACCTTTTCCATTCGTTTATCCGTCTTGAGAAAAAATGAGTCTCTGGAATCTGAAAAGTATCCTTTTGCCTTCTCAGAAGCTTTGAGAAACCTTTCAAATGAAACTGGTTTCAGTAAATAATCGATGACATCCAATTCAAATCCTTCAATGGCATATCTATCAAAAGCGGTGGTAAAAATCACTTTAGGTGGATTTGATAAACTTTTGATTAAGTCAAGGCCTGTGAGGTGAGGCATCTCAATGTCAAGAAATAATAGATCTGGTTTGAGCTTATCCAGATCCGCTAGTAGGTCCAAAGCAGAGCTAAATACTCCGACTACGGTTAGATAAGGAATCCTTGTAGCATACGACTCTATTCCATTTCTTGCCAAAGGCTCATCATCAACTATGCAGCAACGAATATTCATTGGATTGGCAAGATAAGTTTTGCGGTAAATACACCCTCATTTTCAGAAATATCTAATTCGTGCTTAGAGGGGTATAAGAGCTCAAGTCTTCTTTTTAGGTTCTTGATGCCTATTCCAGAAGCAGGTTTTTCTAAATCTACTTTCCTGTAAGTATTGGAGATTTGGAAATTTAGCTTTTCATCAATTTTGTTCACCTTCAGCTCTATCCATGGCTTTTCTCCTTCCACATATTTGAAGGCGTTTTCAACAAGGGTAATCAGAAGGTGAGGATAAATACTCCCATCAACAGGCGAAAGGTTCGACTTTAGTTCTAGTGATTCCCTTCTATTTTTGTGGACCTCCGCATAGAGAATTAAGAACTGAATTTCTTTTTCAATTTCTACTAGTTTGTCCTGGTCCTGATAGAGACTATATCTCAGCAATTCAGATAGCTTTTCTACACTCTTCTTGGCCTCAGGGACACTTTGATCCATCTGGAAATAGATATTATTCAGACCGTTAAAAAGGAAGTGAGGACTAAATTGCTCTCGTAAAAAATTAAGCTCAGTATTAAGTCTATCATTTTCTATCTCCTGGAGTTTAATCTTGCTCTGTACAAAAGCCTGGACGTAAAAATTGCCTCGCCTTATGGTGAAATAAAGGATGATATATAAGGTGACGATGACATTGATCTGTACGAAGTCACTCAATGAAAGGCCATCATCAGTCAAAGCTGCCATTGGAGTTACAGTGATGTTGGCAATAAGGAGTGCTACGCCGATTATCTTTAATAATTCCTTCCCAAAAAGCTTCAGTGTATTCTCTGAAGCATCCGGATTAAAGAAACTCAATTCCTGTTGTCGGATCACATAGGTGAAAATGTATCCCACCAGGATCACACAAATAAACTCGATGATATTGACCTCTATAGGGCGTTCCCAAAATTTAAATCCAGCGCCCATGGTATCATTCACCACTCTGAGTGTGGCGTATATGAGGAAGCCATATAGGGCAGGGAATATTTTGTCCCAAAAGTTCTTCATATGATTCTGGTGATCAGGCCAATTCCATCGGCGCTTCTTTCACCAATTTAGAAACTTCTTCCTTCTTTGGTTTGGGTTTAATCTCCTTTACACCAAAAAGGAATCTCATCACTCTATACGGACGAATCAAATATTCATAAAAGGCAATGGACAGTATCAGGCTTGCCGTACTGATAAACATATACTTGGCAAGGATGCCTTCGTTTACAAGGGTGACCACATAGTATCCAATGATAATAATTATAGTCTGATGAACTATGTAAAAAGGGTAGATGGCCCTATTGGCATAAGCCAAAATAGGGTGCGGACGATTCAGATATCGCTTGCCTAAGGAAAGCATTGAGAGTAGCCAAAGCCAACCGGAAAGAGAGAGAAGAATTAAGTAAGAGATTTGGGTTAAGCCTTCCATTTCTATTCTATTCCAGCGAATGAAATTGATCAACAGAGTACTGACGATCGCCAATCCGACGAGAGTTCTGGTATCCTTTTCTATCCTTCCCCACATGGA
>CAZLUY010000774.1:0-2444 GCA_964562785.1 uncultured Limnohabitans sp.
CTCTATCCCAGCACCTGCATGATAATTATTGACTGTATTCAGTAATCTATCATTTGGTCCAAGGAAAGGGTTCTCGGTCAGGAAGCTATGATAGGTTCTACGTTCTACATCGCCTGAAAATTCAGCAAAAATGCCAAACTCGTCTGCTATTTGATATTGGGCTCTAAGGTTTGGAAATATTCTGAAATCGCTGGACTTGTTTTCAAGAGAATCATTTTCAGAAACGACATTGATCCCTGCCTCAAAATCAAAGCTCCCGAATCTCGCACTTACCTTTGGTCGGATACTGAAATATGTTCTTGTCTCTTTATAGTTAAGGTTTTCAGGGTTTGAGCCAAAATAATTGATACCCGACTCAAATTTCCAATCATCATTGATTTGATAACCTATTACACCATCACCGTAATACTGAAGTTCTTTAGCAGCAAAGCTATCCCCGAAAGTTTGGAAGCCTAGCTTCAACTGATAACTCAAAGGAGCAACTTTTTCAACATCCCTAAACCCAACATGAAGTCCTATTGTATTGAAAGTATTATCCACAGTTTCAAACTCAGGGTCTTCAAATGCCTGCATGTCTACCCCATAGAAGGAATAGGTATCCTGATTCCAGTCAACTCCTGCAAATACTTCCACCTGGTCTGTAAAATAAGACCCGTCAAAACCTATATGCGAATGCAATTCTCTAGACTGCTCCTCCATCACTGGCCCTTTTCCAAAGCTTTGGTGGTCGATTTCGAATGAGTAATTGAAATCATCCACCTCCGTGGCCATTAACCTAGCTTCAAACAAAGGAGAAGCGAAATTGCCATACCCAGCTTTTATATAACCTGGATAGAGATCTCGGCGATCTTTTCTATATACTTTTTGAGCTGCAGTTGCGTCAAGGCTCAGAGGCCTAAGCTGCAAACCGTATCTGCTGACGATATAATTGAAATCGTCAAGACCTTTTGGTTGTGGTAAAACTGGAAGCTTTTCGAAAGATCTCGGTTGTTTAGGCAAGGTCAATACTCTGTCCTTTCGGATAATAAACTCCTGATCAGAAACCGCTCCCCCCTTGGTATCAGTTTGAGCATTTGCCTGATAAACCAAGCCAAATCCAAGGCAAGCAAGAATTGAATATTTTAAATAGCTCTTCATTATTTCTCAAGGTTATCTAGCTTGGCCTGAGCCATGGATTTAATCTCTTCATTTACCGCTTTCTCCACAATCGATTCAAGCGTGGCCTTAGCCTGGAAAGCCTCACCCATTTGCTGATAATTATCTGCTAGCAAAAGGAACATTCGACCATACCAATAATCAAAATCCACAAAGGGCCCCGAGAAGTCAAAAATCGTCTCATTCGATTGGACGTAATTTTGTGACTCCTGAAAGGACAAGGCCAATAGATAAAGTCCTTCAGCTCCCTGAATGGTCTTGTATTCATTGACTAGCTCCATTAGTGTGTCAGTTGAGTCAAACCCTTTGTTAATGGCCTTTTGAGACTTTGCTTTAGTGAGCAAAGCATTTGGAGTTGTCTCTGGTAGAATACCATCTAAGGTCAACAATTGGTCAGCACTCTGAATAGCCTTATTATAGGATTGAGTGGCAAAATATGACACCATCAAACCCTGAACAGCTTTAGCTTCTTCAATTTTATTTCGCGCATTTTCAGCGGCCATTTGGAGATATGGAATTGCCTCGCGGTACTTCTCTCTATCCAGTTCGATGGAGCCAATTCTTTGCATTGCCCTTAACCTTCTAGGAGAAGCCTGCTCAGTCTCTAACAGTTTAAATTGGGCAAGTGCATTATCCACCTGACCATTTTGGAAGTAGCTATCACCAAGGAAGTAAATGGCGTCTACCTTTTGGCCAGAATTCGGGTAATCTCTGAGATAATTCTCAAGAGCAGGAATAGCCTTTGGATAATTCTGATCAAAGTATAATGCCTTAGCTGCCTCAAATTCGAGTGATTGCAGACTACCACCAGAAGGATTCGAATCCTTGTACTCATCCAAATATTGTCCAAACTCTCCTGATCTTCCTTGTAATGCAAGAGTTTCTTGTAAGCCTTTAAGCGCAGTTTCAGAGTTTTCAGAGGAGGGATAATCTTTTAGAATTCTCTGATAGTCTACAGCTGTTTGATCATAATTTCTAAGGGAGAAATTGGCAACAGCTCTTCCCTCAAGTGCATATGGAACAAATGGGCTGCTAGATTTCTCACGGATCAGAGTGGAGAACACATCCACAGCCTCCTGATAATTCGTTTCCTCCATATTTATTTGAGCCTTTTGATAAAGGGCATCCTCATAATAGAGACTTCCTCGATAACCAGATATCAATCTATCCAGCTGGTACAAGGCATCAGCATTCTTGGATTGGAAGTTTTGAACTACAGCTAATCGATAATAAGCGTAGTCAATATTCGAATTGGACTCATTGATGGCCCTTAAGAAGATTGATTCGGC
>CAZLUY010000775.1:0-1619 GCA_964562785.1 uncultured Limnohabitans sp.
TACCGAGCCCGTTAGAAGAGTTGACTTTTCAGTTGGTGTGGCTTATGGATCGGACATTCAAAAGGTAAGGGAGGTCACGTTAGCCATTTTTGACAAAGATGAAAGAGTTCACAAGGATCCCGAACCGGTAATGTTCCTTAGCAATTTTGGAGATAGTTCTTTGGATTTGTCAATAAGGGTGTGGACGGATGCGGATGATCTCTGGCCAGTTTTTTTCGATGGGATGGAGACGATCAACTCAGAATATGAAAAGCATGGAATTGAAATTCCTTTCCCACAAAGAGTGGTTCACAAAGCAGAATAAAGAAAGGGAGCATATAGCTCCCTTTTTTGTTTGACTGGTCTACCTTGAAGGTTAAAACTCCAAGGTGTATTCCTCTATTTTTTTTCTTTCAATGTCTGGGACATAGGTGTCTCTTTTAGCATATCCTACCGGTAGAAGGAGGTAAGGTTTTTCATTAGAGGGTCTCTCCAGAATTTTGCTTAGGAAGTTCATCGGGCTAGGCGTATGAGTGACGGTTGCCAGACCTGCCTGGTGAATCGCAGCAATTAAAAATCCACATGCGATCCCAACGGATTCATTGACATAATAATGTTGGACTTTTTCTCCAGATTCCATTCCATAGGATTGCTTAAAAACAACAATAAGGTAAGGAGCATCTTCAAGGAAAGGTTTCTCCCAGTCTGTTCCCAAAGGTCTGAGGTCATTTTTCCAGGTTTCAGACATACGGCTACCATAGCTTATTTTCTCTTCCTCTTCGGCAGCTTCTCTGATCTTTTTCTTTATCTCTGGATCTGAAATCAGGCAAAAGGTCCAGGGCTGCTTATGAGCACCTGATGGCGCAGTGCTGGCTGTTTTTAGAATATTTTGAATGACCTCCTTCGGAATAGGTGCAGATTCAAATTCCCTAATGGTCCTTCTTTGGTCCATGTGATAATAAAAATCAGATGAACGGGTGATCATTTCCTCAGGGGAAAGTTCTTCTCTTTTGTATACCACATGAGGGTGGCCATTGATTTGTTTGATATCGCTCATAAATAAAAAAAGCTATCCGGAAAGATAGCTTTTGGTATAGGTTAGACAAAATATTTAATCTAAATCAACCTCTTTGGCACCACCAGGATATGTGATGGTCACTGTATTGTCGCAAGTCCCAAAACCGTAATCCAAGCCAACTTCAATTCCCCGGTAATTGAAAGTAACCACTCCAAGACTTGGAGTTAAAACGCCGGTTTCGACACATTCTTGTGTGATTAATAAAGGCGTTGTAATGGTAGCGGTATAATCGAATCCTTCCCTCGTCTTTCCAATTGCTGAACCGGTAACACTTGCTTCGTAATCTGTGATTTCTTCTCCAGTAAGATCACCAAAGGTCAATGTCCTAACTTGATCGCTTCGGTAGGTAACAAAGGTGTTATCTGGCCAGGTGATCACACCATCGCGAATTTCAATTCCGAGCCTTACTGCGCCATTAATAAAGTCGATTCCAAGATTTCTGATAGTTCGAGTTCCATCTATTTTCAACCCGTTCACTTCATAGTTGTCAAAGGTTGCCGTGAAAGTAAATCCAGGGATTAATAGGGATGTAGTGTTGAGACTTCCGGTATAGGTGAAAATA